>DAINNB010000053.1:0-8609 GCA_036736085.1 Chlamydiales bacterium | reverse complement strand
ATTTTTTATAAAAGCAAACAGGAGTCCAGAGGACGAAGTCCTTTGGCGGGGTATGGGGCAGAGCCCCGTCAAAAAAAACATCAGCTGCATTTTTGTTGACTTCAGGAATTTTTTTTGTAACAATGGTTGGCATTTCGGTGGCATCGCCAAGTGGTAAGGCAGAGGCCTGCAAAGCCTCCATCCTCAGTTCGAATCTGAGTGCCACCTTTTTTTTAGGGAGTGTAAGTCTCTTGCTGTATCTCGTTTCCACTCCTATCGGTCATTTGCAAGATATTACGCGGCGCGCTTTAGAGGTTTTAGGGCGGGTCGACCTGATCTTGTGCGAAGATACGAGACGCAGTTCGATCTTACTTCAAAAATATGAGATCCAAAAGCCTTTGGTCTCCTTTCATAAGTTCAACGAAGCGAAAGTTCAAGAAAAGATTTTATCCGATTTGCAAGAAGGGAAAGAGATTGCCTTGATTTCCGATGCAGGGACCCCTTGCATCAATGATCCGGGGCTCGCCTTGGTCCAAGCTTGTATTGCGGCTAAAATCCCTTTTACGGCGATTCCAGGAGCTTGCAGCGTGATCCAAGCGCTGGTTTTGTCGGGCTTTGATTCTTCTCGTTTTCAGTTTGTCGGATTTTTTCTTAAAAAGGGGGGAAGGGAGATGTTCATACCTCGTTTGTATTATCCTGGTACTTCGATTGGGTGTGAGAGCCCTGTGAGGTTGATGAAAACGCTGGCGATGCTAGATGAGTTGGATTCTGAGAGAAGGGTTGCAGTTGTGAGGGAGATGACGAAAACCTTTGAAGAATGCGTAAGGGGAAAACCTAGCGAGCTGATGGAGCATTTTGGCAAAGCGTCAGTCAGAGGGGAGATCGTGATGCTGATTGCAAAAAGGGAGATGCCAACGGAGGATTTGCCTTTGGACGAACTCATGCAGCTTTTGCAAGAACTTCACGGCTTGCCGCTCAAAGAAGCGATCAAACTGGCAGCCCAGCTGAAAAATATGCCTAAGAGCGCGGTCTATAAACAGGCCCATGAAAACCTATGTCTTTAGAAGAATCCTTAAAACGGTATTTTGGCTATAACGGCTTTCGCGAACATCAAAAAGAAATTGTAGAAGCGATTTTAGCAAGGCGGGATGTTTTAGCGATTTTACCGACGGGCGCTGGAAAATCAATCTGCTATCAGCTTCCCGCTCTTATGATGCCAGGGGTTGCCGTTGTGGTATCTCCTCTGATTTCCTTGATGCAAGACCAGGTCATTAGTTTGTCAAAAGACGGGCTTCCTGCCGCCTTTCTCAATAGCAGTTTGCCCTATGAAGAAATTCAGGCGGTTTTAAGGAATTTGCATGAACTCAAACTTCTTTATGTCGCGCCGGAGAGATTTGCAGACCTTCAATTCATTTCCTCTTTAAAGCAAGCGAACGTTTCTCTTTTTGCAATCGATGAAGCGCATTGCATTTCTCAATGGGGGCATTCTTTCCGTCCCGATTATCGGCAGATGTCTTTGTTAAAAAGGGAATTCCCCTCTACGCCGATCATCGCTTTGACCGCGACTGCGACTGATGAAGTAAAGCGCGATATAGCCGCTCAGCTTTTGCTCAAAGATCCTTTACTTATCAAAGCTAGTTTTGATCGGCCGAATTTAAGTTTTGCGATCCAGCTTAAAAAAAATCCGATGGACCAGCTCCGTAGCTTTTTAGCCAAACATCCCGATGAGCCAGGCATTATTTATGCTTCCACTCGCGCTTCAGTCGATGAAACTTATGAAGAGTTGAAAAGCGAATATCCCCGTATCGGAAAATATCACGCAGGGCTTTCCGATCAACTGCGGGCTCAGTATCAGCATGATTTTTTGCATGGCGAGTGTCTTCTCATGGTTGCAACCGTCGCTTTTGGCATGGGCATTCATAAGCCTGATATCCGTTTTGTTGCGCATATTGATATGCCTCGCTCTTTAGAGCAATATTATCAAGAAGTAGGCAGAGCAGGCAGAGATGGGCTGCCTTC
Source organism: Chlamydiales bacterium (assembly GCA_036736085.1). Lineage (GTDB taxonomy): Bacteria > Chlamydiota > Chlamydiia > Chlamydiales > SM23-39 > SZAS-17. The sequence goes on along the minus strand of DAINNB010000053.1, from coordinate 6,611 downwards.
TGAATGTTTTATGCTCTATTCTCCGCAAGAGCTCAAGCTCTACACGTTGTTTACCCAGCAAATCGCTGATGAGTCTTTGCGTCAGCTCGCGAAAAATAAAACGAATAAAATGTATAGCTTTTGCCAATCTGTCCAGTGCCGCCGCAAAGGGCTGCTCAATTACTTTGGCGAAGTGTACCTTCCTTCAAACTGCGCTTCTTGCGACAATTGTCTCTCCGACACGGAGCTCGTGGATGAAACCGTTACCGCGCAAAAAATTCTATCCTGCGTTTATCGCCTAGATCAGCGTTTCGGCGCCAAATACGTCATCGATGTTCTTCGCGGCGCCAAACTCAAAGAGATTTATGATCGGGGCCATGATCGTCTCTCCACTTACGATCTTATGTCCGACCATTCTGAATCGGACCTTCGCTACTATATCGACGTCCTCATCGAAAAGCGTCTTCTCGAGCGGACCGAAGGGCAATATCCGATTCTTCGTTGGACTGATCTCTCTTTGCAAGTTACCAAAGGCCTTGAAAAGGTCTTTATGCCTAAAAAGGCCAGCCGCTCGCGCCAGCGCAAACCCAAAGACGATCTCGACTGCGACCAAGAACTCTTTACCCTTCTCGCAGCGCTTCGGACAAAGCTCGCTCAAGAAAGCAAAGTCCCAGCTTATGTCATTTTCGGCGACCGTACTCTCATCGAAATGGCCAAAACTTATCCCACTACGCAAGATGCCATGATGCGCATCAATGGGGTCGGTCCTGTCAAATGGATCAAATACGGACCTGTTTTTCTCGAGGAGATTAAAAAACATAGCTCAAAGCGCGCTGTGTCGTCGTTATAGCAGGGCTCCGCCCCGCACCCCGCCAAAGGACTAAAGTCCTCTGGACTCCTGATTATTTATATTGATCTATTTTAATTGAGTTGTATATTATTGGTTTTTAGTGAGTTATGTTTTAATTGAAGAGGAATGAAGTAAAATGTTTGATTGTACAATGACGCTAGGAAGTGAAAGAGTTTGCTATTCATTTTTGGAGTCTCAAGAAGGACGGGGAGGTGTCGATGAATTTATCTATCCTGCTGGTTCTTTTTCTAGCTCTTCTTCTGCTATCTGTGTGACAGAAGGGGATGGGGAATATATACAAAGCCTGATTGCCAAATCTATGCAAGCGGCGGAATCTGCGATGGCGATTGCATGGAGTCCCTTTGCAGAAAGTCTGGACGAAAATTATGCGATCCAGAGCTTTTATCCGCAGGACATGTCAGCTGCGAAAACGTCTGCAGTGTTATCTGAAAAAGTATCAAAGCGTAAGAAAAACGAGTCTTGTGGGCCGTCATTAAAACGGAAAAAAGTTAATCAGTCGTCCGCTTCTAAAATGAGTAGATCTCAATTGTCCGATATAGATTATTTAGCCGCGAAGGTTCAGGAATATTGGAGCAACCATCATCTTACGTTGGAAGAAAAAAAAGAACTGGTTGTCTTGATGGTATCTGAAAAAGGGCTTTCTGTAACAAGTCAAATAGGGTTGAAAAATCGCCTGCAGACAATGTTAAAAAATTCTTTTCCAGGGAAGAGGAATTGTATGATAGAAGAGTTGTTCAGAGAAATTCGAGTAAAATCCAACCATTTCGGAATAGATTTTCAAATGCAGCAGAAGAGAATGGATAGAATCCACGAGTTATTGATTAAAGCCTCCGGAAGACAATAGCAATACCTTTCAATTCGTTTATCGCATTATTTTCCGCCGCGGAAGATGATGCAATAAAAAAAATAGGTTTCCAAAGGACGCAGTCCTTTGGTGGGGTTTGGGGCAACGCCCCAAAAAGAAAAAACCTGCATATTCAATTTTTATCCATCTATGCTATAACGTTGCCAACTGGGAATGGGGAATTGTGCATGAAAAAGATGGCGCTGAATGAGCTGGCTCAATCTGTTGGCGTAGAGGTTGCATCGGATGAGTTGATCCATGGGTATCGCATTGATAGCCGCTTGGTGGAGATCGGAGATCTATTTTTTGCCTTAAAAGGAGAGCGCGTCGATGGACATGAGTATTTATGCGACGCGAGGGCAAAAGGCGCTGTGGCAGCTGTCGTGGATAAAAAGTATGAGGGAAGCAATTTTGGTTTAGAGCTTGTTCGAGTCGACGATGTGAAACATGCTTTGCAGGAAATGGCTCGTTTTTCTTTGAGCAGCAGGCCTGTTTTTGTTGTAGGGATTACTGGATCTGTGGGAAAGACGACGACAAAAGAGTTTGTGGCGACGTTGCTTGAAGGGAAGTACACAGTTGCTAAAACGCCGGGCAGTTATAATTCGCAGGCGACATTGCCTCTTGCGGTGTTAAACCGCGGAGAGGAAAAAATACTGGTCTTGGAGATGGGGATTAGTTTGCCGGGGGAGATGGAAAGGCTTGTTGAGATAGCGCCTCCCGATGCGGCCGTTCTGACAAAGGTCGCGTTGGCCCATGCGGCTAATTTTAAGGGGGGATTAGAAGAGATCCGGCAAGAAAAGATGAAGATTTTCTCTCATCCCAAAACGAAAGTGAAAATCGTTCCCGATGATTTGTGTTTGCAACAGGTGGGAAAGGGAGCGGTCTATTTTTCTCAAGAAGATCGAGCTGCTGATTATTTTCTCTCGACTGCCGATGGATGGGGCTATGTCGATGAAAAGGCAGTAAGGGCGTTTCAGTTTGATTTACCTTTTAAAGAACCTCATATGCTTAGCAACGTATTGGCGGCGATCGCTCTTTGTAGACAAATCTCGATGCAATGGGAAGAGATCCACCATCAAATACCTAAGTTGCAAAAACCGGCTATGCGTTTTGAGGAAAATGAGCAAGCTGGCGTTCGTTGGATCAATGATGCTTATAACGCGAGTCCCGAATCGATGAAGGCAGCTTTATCTAGCTTGCCAGAACCGAAAGAGGGCGGCAAAAAAATCGCCGTTCTTGCGAGTATGAAAGAGCTTGGAGCCTTTTCAGAGGCGTCCCATCAGGAAATCGGTCTTTTTGCCCAAAAATTTGTCGATCATCTTTTAACGCTCGGAGAAGAAGCTGAGCTGCTTTCCAAAACGTTTTCTGAAGCCCAAAAACCGGCAGAGCATTTTTGCGATATCAAAGAGGTCGCCAAAAGGCTTAGCGAGCTTATGCGCCCTGGCGATGTAGTGCTGCTCAAAGGCTCTCGCAGCATGCGGCTTGAAGAGCTCCTTGAGAAGATTTATCCTCAATGCGGAGCGTGACCCATGCTGCTTTTGCTCGCCGAATGGCTCCGCTCTTTGGGATATAAAATTCCGTTTGCTTTTACCTATTTTTCCTCTCGGATGATTTTAGCTGCCGTAACGGCCCTATTGCTCACGATTTTTTTAGGCCCTCGTTTTATTAAAAAGCTTTACGAACTCAAAATCGGCCAGCCGGTCCGAAGTGTCGACGATTGTCCTTTGCTTGCAGAACTTCATGGAAAGAAAAAAGAGACCCCGACCATGGGAGGGGTATTGATCTTATCGGCGATGATCGCCTCTCTTTTGCTTTGGATGGATTTGCGCCATGTATTCACATGGATTTTGTGTTTAACTACGCTATGTTTAGGCATTCTTGGATGCTGGGATGATTATCTTAAACTCCGTTATAAAAATAGCAGGGGATTGACGGCGCGTAAAAAATTCGGCGTCCAAATCGCATTTTCCGCTTTTGTGGCCCTCTATTTACTTTATCCTCCTTTGACCCAGGCACTTTCCGGAGAAAAAATCTTTCGCGCCCCGATTGCTAAAGAGCAAACTCATCGCTCCGATGGACGTTTTAAAAGCGACAAAACTGTAAGTGTAACGCTCGCCGCCGATGAGTATGTCGCCAGAGTGTATTTGCCTTTTGATAAAGACCCCATTTTAATCTTGGACGGGGCTGCCAAGATATTAGCTTTTTTACTCATTATTCTTGTGATCACAGGTTCATCGAATGCGGTTAATTTGACCGATGGGCTCGACGGTTTGGCTGCTGGCTGTCTCGTGATGGTATCTCTTGTCTTAGGGCTATTTGCTTTTTTTTCTAATCACATTGATTTAGCCCGCTATCTCAACATTTTATACATTGAAGGCAGCGGCGAGATTGCAGTGTACTTATTGGCGCTAGCTGGCGCGGCTCTTGGGTTTTTGTGGTACAACGGCTATCCGGCGCAAGTGTTCATGGGGGATACAGGATCTTTGGCTCTAGGAGGTGTTTTAGGGGTTTCGTCTGTGCTGCTTCGAAGAGAAATGCTGCTAGCGATTGCGGGAGCTATTTTTGTGGCGGAAGCCCTTTCTGTGATCATCCAAGTGTTAAGTTATCGCTATCGAAATAAAAAAAGGGTGTTTCTTTGCGCTCCTTTGCATCATCATTTTGAATACAAAGGGTGGCCTGAAACAAAAGTTGTTATCAGATTCTGGATCATAAGTCTTCTTTTTGCGATCATTGCTGTGTTATCATTAAAGTTTCAGTAGGAGCTGTTTTGCAACATGTATTGATGATCGGGTTAGGTATTAGCGGCCGGGCAGCTGCGGATTGGCTTTTATCGCAAAACTTTTGTGTTTTTGCTGTAGATAAAAAAGCGTCGGACCTTCGCGCTTTGCCTGCCGTCTCTTCTCTTTTGGAAAAAGGACTTGTCTTATTTTCCGAAGAGGAGCCTCTTCCTTTAGCTTCTATTTCGTTTGCGATCCTTTCTCCTGGAATTTCTTTGCGGCATCCTCTTGTGCAAACAGTCCTTTCCTTAGGCATTGAGGTGATAGGGGAGGTGGAGTTTGCTTTGCGCCATCTTCGAAATCGGTGCGTTGGCATCACGGGGACGAACGGGAAAACCACTACGACGCTTTTGACTGCGCATCTTTTGCAATCAAGCGGCCTTGCCGCCCGAGCCGTCGGCAACGTGGGCGTTCCTCTCTCTTCTTATCTTTCCGAGGCGAAAGAGGATGAAATTTTAGTCTTGGAGCTGAGCTCTTTTCAGCTCGAAACAATGCAGACGCGCTCTTTGATGGGGGCGGTGATTTTAAACATTACGCCGGACCATTTGGACCGGTATGATTCTATGCAAAGCTACATCGATGCAAAAATGCGTATTGCCTCTTGTCTTATTGATGAAGATCATTTTTTTGTGTCGGCTCAAGCTTATTCTTTGACAAAGAGAGGTCATATTTTAGACTCTTCTTCTTCTGAAAATGTGCAAGCGGCATTTCGTCTCGCTTCGCTCTTTGATGTCTCTTCATCGCAATGCATGCAGGCTCTTTCTACATTTAAAAAACCTCCACATCGGATCGAATGGGTTGCTGAGAAAAATGGTTCTGTGTATTACAACGATAGTAAAGCGACAAATGTGGAAGCTGTGATCCATGCTGTCAACTCTTTGCCGGGTCCATTAGTTCTTTTAATTGGCGGCTTGGACAAAGGGGCTCCTTATACGCCTTGGATTGATTCTTTTCGCGGTAAAGTGAAAATGTTGGTTGCATTTGGCCAAGCAGCGTTTACAATGGAGTCAGAGCTGGCGTCGGCTTTTCCTTTTTGTCGAGCGGCCACGCTGGCCGAAGCCTTGCAGATCGCTTCGACTCACGCAGCAGGCGGCGCTTCGGTCTTGTTATCGCCCGGCTGTTCTAGTTACGATCAATTTCGTAATTATGAGCACCGAGGGGATGAATTTAAACGTCTCGTAAGGGAAATGGTATGAATCGGAAACACACAATTTTGATTGCTGTGATGGTGAACACGGGTCTTTTGGTGATCCTTTTCATCACGGCCCTCTCTACTCCTGAAGAAGTTTTTCTCCCTTCTTCTCCTCAAATGGTCGAGGTTCCTCCTCTCCCCGCAAAGCTTCCCGAGCCTGAAACGCTCAAGCCTCTTTTCACCGAAGCGCTCGATCAAACTCTCCGTCTCCCTCTTCAGCCAGAAATCAAACCCGAGATCAAGCCAGAGGTCAAACCAGCTCCAGCTCCCGAAGTTCCTGTTCTTCACCCCCTCCCTGCTCGTGCTCCAGAGCCTGCTCCAGCTCCTATTGCAGCCCCTATCGCAGAAGCTCCTCGCCCTGCAGCCCTTCCTTCTGACTACATCGAAATCACGGTGAAAAAGGGCGACTCTCTCGACAAGCTCGCCAAAGAGCATCACACATCGGTCAGTGAGCTCATTAAGATCAATCGTCTTCCCAGCAGCTTTTTGCGCGTCGGTCAACTATTAAAAGTCCCCACGCTTAAACAGGCTCCCTCAGCTCCCAAAACTCCAGCTCCTATTGTCAAACATGAAGAAGCTCTCGAGTACTATACAGTCAAAGTCGGCGACAACCCTTGGACCATCGCTATGAAGCACAACATGAAGGTCGAAGAGCTTCTACGCCTCAACGGCCTCAATGAAGAAAAGGCCCGCAAGCTGAAACCTGGAGATCGTTTGCGCACGAAACGCGCTCAAGGTCGATAGGGGGGGGGGAGGTGTCGAGGACGGTAGTGGGAGCGGGCTGGGGGAAGGGGTGTGGGGGATCGTTGAGGTGTGTGAGGGTGTGGGGGGCGGGGAGAGGGGGGGCGGGGGGGGGGGGGGGAGGGGTCGGGGGGGGGGGGGGGCGCGCCCCCCCCCCCCCCCCGCCGCCCGCGGCAGAGGGGGAGGGCGGGGGGGGGGCGCAGCGGG
>DAINNB010000052.1:0-10089 GCA_036736085.1 Chlamydiales bacterium | reverse complement strand
GCAGAGCCTCATAAACAAGCGCTGAAACAATACAGCGATCTTTGGGGATTTAAAAATTACGCAATGGCCCGCCTGCTTAAACCATCGGAAGCGCAAGCTCTTTTCCCTCACATGAGCGAAGATTCCCAGGCCGTTTTATACCTCGAGCTGATCCACCATCCTTCCTTAGAGGGAGCTTCTTTAATACGCGATGAATATGGAAGAACGCGCCCAGGCCTTCATGTCAGCCGTTCGTTGATCCCCCTTTCACAACAAAAAATCGATTTGATTGCATCTCACATGCTAACAGGCCGCTTTGTTGTACAAAATGGCGTTGCCCATCGCTTGGGACTCTCACTAAACAATCCTCACTATCTCCCCTATTTGCCTCGTTTTCCTGATGTTCCAGATGGCACCTATGAAATTCAAGATGGAAAAGCCTATGAGGTCCTCTGGGGAGGCATCACAAAAGAACTTCCAAGCTCCCATCCTCTTTATCGAAAAGACGCTGAAAGAATTTATCTTCTCTACAATTTAGGCATCGAGTTCGATACGAGCTTTCTTCCTAGCGCCAACATACCTAACCGGCTCCCTTCCCGCTATGCGTATTTCCGAGATCATCAGCTCTATCTTTTGGGAGCGCCTATTTTTCACAAAGAGGACCCTGAGCTCATTTTATTCTTAAAAAAAGAATACCAAAAGCAATCGATGTCCACTTCTGTTCACCCCTATTTTCCTTTCGACGATGCGGGAGCTCCTCTTAAGGAAGGAAAAATCGACGTCCAATTCATGAAAAAATATGGACTCACTATTCCTGACAAAATGTATCTTGTGCTGGGAGATAACCACGCCATGAGCGCCGACAGCCGTCAATTCGGATTTGTTCCACAAGATAATCTCCGAGGTGGAGCGAGCCTAATTTTCTGGCCCCCCGGTCCCCGCTGGGGCAGACCGCCTCAAACGATCGGATCTCATGTCACGATCCCCAACATGACTGTTTGGGGCTTGGCTCTGCTTATCTCGCTTGCAGCGCATTTTTATCATCAACGCAAAATCAATCAACCTTTAAAGTTTTGACAGGCATCAACTCCTCTTCTCGCTCAAAAGGGGAGCTTCCGTTTCTAATTTCTAATGCATAACCGTTCCAGCGAAGGTTTTTCACAGCCAGCAATCTTTCAGAATACTCATCAATTCCAGAACGTTTGAGAAGATGAGTCAAAAACTGCAAAGATTCCAGATCGAAATTTGAAGCTGCCACAGCGCAATGGATCGCCTTAGTCGGTTTCATACCTTGGATCGTATCGCCCAACAAGAACATATCGATCTCGAGATTCGAAAGACCTTTGGGATCAGCTTCCAGCAATAAAACTAATATTTCGCGCGCCCCTCTAGCCTGATCGCAAGTCCCTAGTTTTTGACAGGCCTCATGAAAAGGATTTGCGAAAATTTCTCCATTGCGACGGTAGATTGGCTCTGGCTTAAGACCATCTCGATGAAGCAGGATCTGCACACTTCTTTTATTATTTGTGATGACAGCTGAAAGCAGCTCTTCTTGCAATATGCTAGCATCATAAGAAGCTGAAATCGGTTCAGTAACTACGGCTGAAAAACTTATGCTCATATCTATCTCCACATAGAAATTTTTAATGAGCAAAGAAAGTACAAAATGGGAAAAAAAACATCAATAAAAAAAAGAGAGCCAATTCAAGGAGGCCAAGAATCTAAGATTTTTTTTCCGCACTTAGGACAAAATTTCGAAGGGTAATAGATTTCGACCCAATCTTCGCATTTTACGCAGTAGCCTAAAGCAGAACGAACGGCAAGAAAGTCAGTTATTTCCATTGCTAAACTATGAAAAGATGAAAAGCTAAGAAAACTGACCAGCAATATCTTTCCAAGTCGCATACCTATCCGTCAATAAATTATTTTATAAATTGAGAAACCATCTTACTGAGGAATGATTTTTTCGTCACGGCATTTTACGAATCTTAATCAAGCTGATCGAGAAGGCCGCGGGCCAAAGACTCTCCAAGCAGCGAATGATATAAAAGTCCTCGAGAACCAAGGCCAAAGAAGACCCAGGTTTTCATGTCGATTTGGGAAACAATGGGGCGATACCCATGTTGTCTTGCGATCCGGTACCCGACCCTCGTTTCTAGTACATCAAACTCCTTAGCCGGCGGATAAAAGGCCGCGATCTTCCCTTTTAGGTCAAAAGCTTTTTGGGTATCTAAAGGCGTTTGAGGATCTTCATAAGTAGAACCTAGCTGGCAATGAAGAGGATCTTCGCTCGGCGTCAGATGCCCTTGCGATAAAAGGGTCAAAGGAAGAGGTTTTTTCCATCGGCATAAAAGGGCCTGGCCTCGCGTTGTTTTTAAAGCGATATCAGAAGAATGGGGTGTTTGAAATCCCATAGCCAGCACAACCAGGTCAAATGATTCGGACGAATGAAAGGCCTCTTTACGGAACTCGGCCCCTTTATGCTGGCAAAGCTGCCAAAGCCCTTCTAAATAAGGCTTGGAATAGACGGTCATTCCTTGCGGCATCCAAAGGGCCGGGGCAGCTGTTGCCTCTGGGACCTGTTCGAGCACTTTTTCTACAGGCCACCACTGGCAGCCAAACTCGACACACTGGGGAAAATCTTTTTTCTGCTGTTCTGTAATAGCCAGACGCAAAATCCCGCCCCGATGGGCTGCAGTGCGCCCTGTAAACGCCTCTACTTCATCGATCAATTTTATGGTCGAAGCCATCCCCTCATCTGCCTGCCAAGAGCGAAGGGCTAATCGTCCAGGAAAAGGATGTAAAAGTCCCGTCGAGACGCCTGAAGCGCCGCCTCCGATCCCATGAGGATCAAACAACGTCACAGCAGCATTTCCTTGCTTCAACAGATGTAAAGCTGTCGCAAGACCTGCTAGGCCGCATCCAGCAATCGCAATCTTTTTCATTCAGACGATCTCAATCGAGTAGCCTCTACGGCAAATTGGAAGAAAAAAACCACAGCAGGGGTTAAAAAAGCAGCAAAAGGGAACATCATAAAAAACCACTCCAAAGCCAAAGTCCAGCTTCTCTCTCCATAGGAGAAATTGACATTCGTCAAAGCAGCCGCCCACGTTAAGAGCAAAGAAAGCAGACCAATCGGAAATAAAGCGACAAAAAAGAGAATTAGACTTCCAAAAATGTCGCGTCTGAATAAAGAGACGACAACTTTGGCAAGCTGGATCCGTTTCGCTGAAAATTTAGCGGCGGCAGGGGCGACAAAAAAAAGCAAGGCTACGCTAAATACGCAAAGAAGGATCGAGCCCAAAATCAGCAAAAAGGGAATAAAAAGCAAAATCGTGTTAAATACATGGCCAACTGCAGGAATCTCTTTCATTAAAAAAAAGATCCCCAACACCATCCAAAGAAGCAAATAGAGTAAAATCGGAGGGATGGAAAGATAAGAAGTCCCCAAGACGGCATCAAGAGAGCCGACCAGAATTTTTTTGATGCTCCAAGACACTTGTTTTAGCTCAAGCTGATACATCCGGATCACAAGAACACCGACAGAAAGCAAAATAGAGGAACTGAGTAAAATAGGTAAAAAAACCAAGCTCATCCCCATCCACTCGCTAGCGCCAAAATGGAGCGCCCGGCAAAAAACAATCAAAATGCCGCAAAGCACAAGAGCTGGAAAGACCAAAAGAGCTTTGGTCCAAGAAAAGCTATAAATAAGCGCCCGATTAAAGGCTTTTTCCACATCTGTCCAAGTCATCATGGACAGAATCATACTCCCCTATCTAGCAAAAAACAAGCTTCTCTTGTATCCAGCGAGAGAATCATTTATGATAACGGCTCAATATTCACCCGAAAATAACTATGAGCTTTGTTTCCGAACTGATTCCTTCAAGAGCTTGGGTCCATGCCTATATCGAACAACCATTTGAAGAGGGAATTGAACGTATTAAAAGAGCGGTCCACGGAAAGTATTTGCACCTCTTTGAACAAGACAAATACCCGATCTCCCTTCGGGATCGATGCATCTATTTTCTTTCAGGGAGCCTTCTTCTTATTCCCCTGATCAATGTCATTATATCGTCTTTCATGAAAACTTTTTTTGAACCTGAGCAGCTAGCTCAGCCTTATATGCTGGCTAAAGGCGACCAACGAAACGTCGAGGAAGGCGAATCGACTACAGAGATCCTTTGATCCGATCCCAGTGCTGACGAACTTGGGACATAGTGAACCGCTCTTCTGGGTTAACTTGAAGCATCTTCCAGACGAGATAGTCGAAAGAGTTTTTATCTCTAGGTTCTTTTAGAATCGCGTTTTGTTGCAAATTGGCAAGTAACTTTGCTTGTTCCTCTTTTGTACGGGCCTTAAGAATCACTTTTTTCATAACTTCGGGATATTCGCCATGATGCAAGCGATAAAGCTCAAGCCCCAAAGCCCAAACATCAGCTTTATATCCTTTTTCTGTTGGAAATGGCGTTTTAAAATTATTGTATACCAGAGCCTTCTCTGGAGAATAATAAAACAAAGTTCCGTTTTTTCCATTTCCTGTGATGGCCGAACTAAACTCAAAATCTGCAAATACAGCTTTAAAATTGCCTTTTGCCTCTTCTCGAATCAAGATATTCGGCCCTTTAATATCATTGTGAGATACTTTCGCTTGATGTATTCCCTCTAATCCGTAAATGAGCTGCTCTGTAATCGATTTCCATTTATTTCTTATTTTACCAGGAATTTCCTTCACATTATCAGGCAAAGAAGCATCAAAAAGTTCTTCTAAAATAGAAGCCTTTCCAGTTTTCATCAAATAATCACCTTCAACCTTTACTGATCCTTCTCCCAGTTGAGAATTAAGAACAATACGCTCATTCTGCAAACGTGAAGATTTAACTAGTAGCTGCTCTTCTGGTTCATGCTTATTTCTTTTAACAATTAAACGAGCTAAACGTTTTCCCGTTTCCATATCCACAACAATCTGCATTTTTTTATTGGCGCCATCAGCTATTGTCCCTTTGCTTTTTTCTTCAATTAAAATAGTCCCGTCATTTCGCAAAAGGTAACCATCATTCAACATTGAGGCTCCCATTTTTCTAGCCGAAATAGAGGCATAACCGAACTTATCAAGAGTATGAACTTTTCCCGAGGCTTTCCAAACTTTTTCCACATAAAGAGCTTCGATCACTTCCGGTCTGCTCTTATCATTCCTGTCAAAAGCAGCTTTACTTTTTTGTAGATAGACGATTTTGCCCTCGCGGGTTTGTACGGGAACCCATTGTTTTGATGAATCAAACCAATTCTGAAACATCATGATGAAATTCTGAAATCGCCCTTCAGTTTTAATTCCAGAAGTAACCTCTAAACCATCGTCATAACGAAGGATAGGAGCTGAATAGCCTTCAGGTTTATCAATAAGCTTAGGAAGCTGAATATTTAAATTAATCATAATTATATTATACTATAATTATAAATAAAAATCAACTAGATAAAATAAAACAAAACCAACTAAAACACACTTCTTAATTAATGATATAAGTTATTGGTTATCAATAAAATATAAAAAGCACAGAACAACATAAAGTAAAGCTATGAAGCTGAGCGACCTGCGTTTTTCTTACAACTAGGTGGCAGGTCAGATCTGATAAAGGTCCTAAGCATTACCTCTCCTAATGCATCAGGTCGATATAAAACCAAGATTTAGTTTTTTTTTCGCGTAGATGAATTCACAAGAACTATAAACCTTTTGAAATGCTTCTTTTTTCACATCAATTTCCCATCCGTGATTAGGTCTCGTATGCGGACAAAAGACTCAGTAACCTCATCTACTATCACTACATGTCCCCTAATAGATGCAATGGCAGGCCCATTTTCTTGAATCGTTTGTTGCAAGCAGTCCAAGGGAATATCGTATTTTACAACAGGTGTTAAACCTGCTTTTTGAAGTAAACGGCACATACTCAATCGATCGCCTAAATTTGTGCGACTCAATTCCAGCATATGCTGCTCAGACAAGGTATTCAGATTTTCTAAAATCAACATAGCTACGCAAGCGGCTGTACAGCCTCTTGTTGCCTGCTGCAAAAGAATCAGTTTTTGATTTTCCGTAAAACTCACTTGTAAAATTCTTAGAGATGTTCTTACGTCCACTTCTTTAATTTTCTCATGAAATTTTACTATTTCCTCATCAGAAAAAACTAATGACTATCCATGAGACCCCATTATTGATAAATAGGAAAGTTCGGGGAAATAGGAAGCGACGAGGCAGCGAATCTCAAACTGATCGTCTGATTCTTCGTAATTTCTTATAAAAGGCTCTTTTAAGGTGGAAGCCTTTTCCAATCTTTTCAAAACTTCTCGAAACTTCTTAAGTTTTATGAGGTCTATGACACAATCATCTTCACGCTCATAACCACCCATGCTATCGACTAGACTAAGAGGAGGATAGCTTCTCTCATATTTCGAATAGGGCACGCCATAATATTCGTAAATAAATTGCCTAGCTAAATATTTTAACTCCTCAATTGTAGAAGGGATTTTATCTTCATCTCTCTCTTATGAAAAATCAATACCTATCAAACAAATTTACCCGAATCCATTAACATTAATCACCCACCATTCCTTTTATTTTACAAAATGATTATAAACAAATAAACGGAAGTTAATTTAAATCAGTCTAGATGCCAAAATGATCTGTAGCGCGGATCAGAGCATCGGTAATGCCAGGCTCCGAGGCCGAATGGCCTGCATCTTTAATGATCTCGAGCTTGGCTTCAGGCCACGCTCTATGAAGATCCCAAGCGTTCGCTAGGGGGCAAATGATGTCGTAGCGGCCATGAACAATAACGGCGGGGATATGGCGAATTCGATGAACCTGCTCTAAAAGCCAGTTATCCGAAGAGAAAAAGGCTTTGTGGACAAAATAATGACATTCGATCCGGGCAATGGCATCGGCGTGGTATTCTTCCGTGAACGTATGAAGAAGCGTCGGGTCGGGCAAGAGGCGCAGCGCGCTCCCCTCCCAAGTAGACCAGGCTTGAGCAGCCTGTTTTCGAACAGTCGGATCTGAAGAGGTCAATCTGCGATAATAAGCTTGGATGAGGTCTTTTCTTTCAACTTCAGGGATGAGGGCAAGATAGTTTTCCCAAGCGTCGGGGTAAAGAAGACTTGCGCCAAACTGATAAAACCAATGCAATTCAAGGGAACGGCAAAGAAATATGCCTCTTAAAACCAAGGCTAAGACCGAATCAGGATGAGTTTCTGCATAGGCCAAAGCCAAAGTGCTGCCCCAAGAGCCTCCAAAAACTACCCAGCGTTCAATCTGCAAATGCTGTTTGAGCTCTTCAATATCGGCGACGAGATGCCAGGTCGTATTCTCATGGAGACTAGAATGGGGCTTGCTTTTTCCAGAGCCTCTTTGATCCATTAAAATAATGCGATAAAGAGATGGGTTGAAAAAAGAACGATGGCTCGGCTCTGTGCCGGAACCTGGGCCTCCGTGAAGGAAAATCACGGGTTTGCCTTTTGGGTTACCGCTTTCTTCCCAATAAAGTTCATGTCCGCCGGAAACAGATAAATATCCCGTTCGATAAGGCTCGATAGGGGGATATTTTTTTCTCATTTTCTCACTTTATAAAGATATAACGGCCTGACGATCGGGGTTCCCTTTCCTCCCCTAGCTTCAAGTCTTTCATAAACGATCTGGATTGCAATCCCCACGCAGCGGGACAAACCAAAAAGGATCGTAAAAAACTCAGGGTAAGTAAACCCGGCTGCCATCAGCACTGTGCCTGAAATGGCATCGACATTGGGATAAGGATCTGATATTTTGGGGTTTTCTTTCAAGACGCGAGATCCTTCAGAGCGTAAAAGCAGCGCGATTTTCACCAAAGGATGCTGCGGAAAATGTTTTTTCGCATAATCGTAAAAAATCGTTGCACGAGGATCTTCAACGCGCAAAACCGCGTGGCCAAAACCAAACACTAGCTGATTATTAGCCAGTTTATGACGAATAAGCTTTTCAATATCTTGCGCGCTCGCTTTTTCTCCAGCCTCTTGGAGCACGTTTTGAACAAATTCCAAGCAATCTTGATTAGCTCTTCCGTGTTTAGGCCCTGCCAGCGCCGTCATCGCTGCAGCCAAAGCTCCCCACATTGGTTCTTGGGCAGAAGCGACGGCTTTACCCACAAAAGTCGAAAGATTGCCGCCATCATGATCATAATGGAGCACATTAAAAAGACGCATCACATCGATGAGCTCAGCAGTTTTCTTTCCAGGCATTTGCAGCATGTGGACAAAGTTTTCAATATAGCCCAGTTCGGGGTTCGGCTCAGGCGTCTCTCCCCAACCGGCTAAAGAGTTCATCAAGCACGCAGCAATCTGAGGCAATTTGGCGATCACGTCCAAACAATCTTCCCGATAATCCCCCTTCCCTTCAACAAGCCCTGCAATCAGCAAAGCTGCTGCAAAGGCGTCCATGGGATGTCCCGATTTCGGGAGAGCTTGAATATGTTCTAACGTTTCTCGTTTGCAAAAAGCCCTTTTCATGAGCTCTTGTTCCAAATGCTTCACCTGTTCTTTTGTGCCAGGCTGTCCGTGATAGAGCAAATAGATCACTTCCAAGGGATGTTTATTTTGCATCTCGGTAATCGGTTTTCCTACATAGGTCAATCCTTTATGAGGATCTACATAAGATGTTACGCAATAACCCACTGGGAAACCGCGCATGCCGGTTTCCAAATGTTCTTTTGTGATTTCAAATAAAGTCCCTTCTCTCACGCTACGTTCCTTTGAGGAGGTGTTTCACCAAGTCTCGCTCCTCTTCTAACTCCTTTTGCGTGATTGCTATTTTTTCTTGCAAGAACTGATCAAAGCTAACCCCAGAAATTATTTCCCAATCCCCTTGCCCTTTTGACCGGCATGGAAAAGAAAACACCAAATCTTCTCTCACTCCGTAAGGATTTCCTTTAGCGTACACTCCAGCTGAAAACCAATCTGTTTTTCTCCATAAAGAGCGCATCGAGTCAATTGCCGCATTTGCAGCCGACGCCGCAGACGACTTGCCCCTTGCCGCAATCACTTCAGCCCCCCGTTTTTGGATCGTCTGGATAAACACTTCTTCCAACCACTTTCGATCTTTGATCACATCCCCCGTCGCTTTTCCTCGAATTTTTGCATGCACGAAATCAGGCACTTGCGTAGCTGAATGGTTACCCCAAATAGTCACATGAGACACCTCTTCAATGCCCACCCCCGCTTTACGCGCTAACTGAAACACAGCTCTATTCTGGTCCAATCTCGTCATCGCATGAAACTGATCTCTTCCCAAATCGGGAGCATGATGCATCGCAATCAAACAATTCGTGTTACAAGGGTTTCCTACAACTAAAACCCTAACATCCTTTGATGCCGCTCTATTCAAAGCTCTTCCTTGCTCCACAAAGATCTTGCCGTTGTCCGCAAGCAAGTCCTTTCTCTCCATTCCCGGTCCCCGAGGCTTGGCCCCCACCAAAAACGCCAAATCCACATCGCCAAAAACCTCTTCTGCATCAGATCCCATCTTCACTTCTTTCAATAAAGGAAATACACAATCGTCTAGCTCCATCACGACGCCTTTCATCGCCGCCACACCCTCCGGCACATCCAATAAATGCAGCGCAATCGGCTGATCCGGCCCAAGCAAATCTCCATTGGCCAAACGAAATAGCAAACTATACGCAATCTGCCCCGCTCCTCCTGTTACTGCAATCCTCTTCAACGGCTTCATATCCTACCTCCACTTTTCTCAAAAATATGCAGTCTCTACGCATTTGCACCAAACATTTTTTTTCATGGGGCGTTGCCCCAAGCCCCACTAAAGGACTTCGTCCTTTAGAATCCTATTTGTTTTTTTTATTATTTTTGTTATTATATATTAGAAAATTATCTTATTTAAAAAATATTTAATATATGAATGCACAGATATTTGGTTTTACAGAATATTTTTTAAATCAAATTAAACGAATTGTTATATAGTATATTATCTAAAGAATGACAAGCACAATGGATAATCTTGAAAAATTAATTCAAATGGCAACTATTGAACATATGTATGCGATGTTACAAAAAATGAGAAATGATAATGTAATT
>DAINNB010000051.1:2964-10177 GCA_036736085.1 Chlamydiales bacterium | reverse complement strand
GCCATGGATAAATTTTTTGTCTACTTCGCCCTTTCCGCTCTCTTTATGGAAGGACACGTCTCTTTTTGGGAAGGGGCTGCTATGCTGGCAAGAGACGGATTTCTTTGCCTTTATGGCCTTCTTATGGTTCTTACCAACCGGTGGAAGCTCATCGTCTTTCGAGCCATCCGCTGGGGGAAAGTCACAACGGCCATGCAGTTCATCGTCCTCATCGGCTTGACATTCCAAGTTGTTTTCCCTTGGTATTTTTACGCTCTTTTTTTCTGTGTAGGAGCTTTAGCTTTTTTAGAACTTTTACAGTCTATGCCTAAAATCGCCAGTCCTTTGCCTTCAAGGCAAGACTAAGAGGACGTCTGCAGAGCGACAATTTCGTGCGCTTTCAATAACACTTCTTCTTTCACTTGAGAAAATTTTTCGTAATCGACGCAAGTTGTATAAGCTTTGATTTCAATTTCAGCAAATGAAGTGCCGAGCGCATTTAAAAAAACATAGACCGGAAGCTGGTGGTCAATGTAGGGATGGACATCCAAACATTCCCGAATCAATCTAATGCAGCCGCTTACAGACGCCACATCCATACAGCGAAATCGAACCGTCTCTTCAATGCGGCGATGCGTCATACGGGAAATGTTGATCAGCACCTCATTCGAAAAAAAAGAATTGGGCAAATAGACAGCTCTTTTTTGAAGATCTCGAATCACCGTTAGACACCAGCCTATTTCCTCAATGCGTCCGACCACTTTTTTCCCGGGCAGCTCAACTTGGTCATGGACTGTAAAAGGACGCGGCACATGGAGCATAAGACCGCTAAAAAAATTAGAGAAAATGTCTTTGCTGGCAAAAGCCATCGAGGCAGCGCCAATTCCTCCAAATGTGACAAGGGGCCAAATGTTAAGTCCCGCAATATGCAAAAGAAAAAGGACCGCCATCATCATCGTAAAAAGCGGCGCTAACTTGTTTAAAAACCCTAAAGAAGCAGGGTCAAGTAGGATTTTTCCTTGAGCTTTTCGAGAAAGGCATGAATCATACCATACTTTTTTCCACCTGAAGAGACACCAAGTCAAACAGATGACTATCCCCGCCTCCCTAATCGCAGAGAAAAATAGGCGAAGATCCTCTGATTGGCCCAACTCTTCCAAGATCCAAACAGAGACAGTGGTCGACAAAACAATCCCCATCAACACATGAACTGGCAGAGAAATAACGGACTGCCAATGCAAGCGCCACTCAGCCTCTTTCCCCGCAAACTTTTTCTTTATACGCGCCCCAGCCCGCCGTAAAAGGGCATAGAAAAAAAGAACGATAACTAAAAAAATAGCAGCTTCAATCATTTTAAGAGAGAGCCTTCCTTCGAGAAACTGTTGCATCAAAACATTTTTCCTTTAAAATCAGATACAATATCATAGCTGAAGAGGTTTTTTCCATATGCAAATCGCCAGAGAATCTATTTTTGTCACTTCCCTCCGCAGTTTTTTCCGCTGTTTTTTTGCCATCTTCGGTATTTTCTTCGGCTTTATTTTAGCCTCCATCCTCTACTCCTCGCTCGGAGGGGCCGCCAAAACTTATGAGGAAAAGACCGAATTTTCTCTATTGCCCGACTTAAAAGGGCAGCACAGCCTCCTTTCCACTTCTACACCAGCCATTTTGCAAATCAATATCGAAGGGGTTATTGGAGAACCTCAAGGGATCAACACGACCGACATCAAAAACATCTTGATCGATTCCCAATCCGGCCTTTTATCTAATCACCGGGTAAAAGGGGTTTTGCTCCATTTTAATACGCCGGGCGGCAGCGCTGTTGATTCAGACAACATCTATCGGTTGATCAAAGCTTATAAAGAAAAATTCCAAATCCCCGTGTTCGCCTACGTTGACGGCCTTTGCGCGTCTGGGGGTATGTACATTGCAGCCAGCGCAGACCAGGTTTTCGCCTCTCCTCCAAGCATTCTCGGTTCGATCGGCGTAATCATAGGCCCCTTTTTCAATGTAACCGATGCTTTAGGAAAAATTGGGATCTCTTCTCAAACTCTTTCGGCAGGCCTCGACAAAGACATGATGAACCCCTTCCGAACTTGGAAACCTGATGAAGATCAATCATTAAAAGCTGTTTTGCAAAGCATGTACCAACAATTTGTGAACATCTTAACTGAAAACAGGACCAAGATCGATAAAACAAAACTGATCAACGAATACGGAGCCCAAGTGTTCGACGCAGTAAAAGCGCAAGAAATCGGCTATATCGATACGGCGAATGCTACCTATGATCAAGCTGTGCTGGCTCTTTTAGAGGCCGCTAAAATCGATCCCGAAAAGCCGTATCAAATGGTGGAACTCAAACCCAAACACGACTGGTTTTCCGCTCTAATGACAGGAGGGTCCACCCTGTTCACAGGAAAAATCGAACATCATCTTAATATTCCAGGTCAACATTCTTACAAACTCAAAGAACCCTTTGCTTATCTCTATGAACCAGGATATCCGTCCCATTAACCCCCCTCTCCCAAACCCAAGGATCCCAAAGGGAAAAATCCTTTGGTAGGGTTTGGGACGAACTCCCAAGATCAATAACCCAGGCCATCTTCTTGAAAAAAATCTATATCCTCGATGCTGTAAATTTCCTCTTCCGCTCCTACTACGCGATCGGCCCTATGACCAACGAAAAGGGAGAATCGACGAGCGCAGTCTACGGATTTATCCGGTCTATCTATAAGCTCATCAAAGATTTTGCTCCCGACCATTTAATTGCCGTATTTGATGGACCCGACAACAAAAAATCCCGCCAAACAGTCTACGCCGATTACAAAATGCACCGAAAAGGAGCTCCTGAAGATCTTTTTCCCCAATTTGAGTGGGCCTATGATTTTTGCGCTTTGGCTGGCATTCCAACCTTGTCGGTTGAAGGCGTGGAAGCAGATGACACGATAGCTACAATTGCCAAATGGGCTGAAAAAAAAGGGGCTGACGTTTTTATTTGTTCAAGCGATAAAGACCTCATGCAGCTCGTGAACAAGCACATTTTTGTCCTGCAGACATTCAAAGATAATTTGCTCGTCGATGCTAAAAAAGTCGAAGAGCTCTTTGGCGTAAAACCAGAGCAGATGCTTGATTTGCTAGCCATCATGGGAGATGCCTCGGACAATATCCCAGGACTCGATGGCTTCGGTCCCAAGACTGCAGCCGCTTTGCTGCAAGAATTTGGAACGTTGGATGAACTGCTCGCCCATCCTGAAAAGGTTAAGGGGGAGAAAAAGCAGGAAACATTGAGAAGAGACCAAGATATTGCCCTGATGAGCCGAGAATTGGCTACTTTGCAAACGAATATTGAAATTCCCCATACAATCGATTTTTATCAAAAAAAAGAGGCCGATTTAGAAGGGCTTAAACAATTTTATCGAGATTTAAATTTCCATACTTTTCTGAAAGAAGCAGGCGAAAGTCCTTCCGAAAAAAAACAGGCCCAAAAAGAACAAAAGCTCTCTTATCAGCTTGTAGACACTGAAGAGGATTTGGACATATTGCTCTCATATTTAGACTCTCAAGAAGAGATCTGCCTTGATACAGAGACTACTGACATCCATCCTTTGACGGCAAAACTTATCGGGATCGGTTTTTGCGTAAAACCAGCTGAAGCTTGGTACGTTCCTTGCAATGGAAAATTGGGCGAAAAGAAAGTGCTCCACGCCTTAAAAACCTTTTTCGAAAAAACCAAAGCATCTTTCTATGGGCATAACTTTAAATATGACTATCACATGCTAAGTAATGCGGGCCTAGGAGTAAAACGCATCAGTTTTGATACGATTTTAGCTTCATATCTTCTCGATCCGCAAAGCCGCCGCCACAATTTAGATGAACTAGCCCTCACGCATTGTCAAAAAACAAAAATCCCCATCGAATCGCTTATTGGCAAAGGGAAAAAACAAATCTCCATGCTCGATGTCCCCATTGAAAAGGTGGCTGCTTATTGTTGCGAAGACGTTGATTATACCTGCCGTCTCAAGCATCTTTTTGAAAAAGAACTAAAAGAAAAAAAGCTCGACTCTGTTTTACATGAGATCGAATTGCCACTTCTCCCCATTTTAGCGAAAATGGAACGGACCGGGATTTACCTCGACGTAAAAAAATTGACTGAGCAAGGAGAAGCTCTCACAGACGAGCTAACAGAGATCACCGCTAACATCTATTCGCTCGTCGGAGAAACATTTAACCTCAACTCTCCCAAACAGCTGAGCTCCATTTTATTCGAAAAATTGCAACTTAAACTGCACGGCAAAAAAAACACTGAGTTTTCTACAAGTGCAGACGTATTGGAAGAGCTCTCTGATCAACATCCAGTCGTCCAAGAAATCCTTACCTATAGAACATTAGAAAAGCTCCGTTCAACCTATGTCGAATCCCTTCCTCCCGAAGTCCATCCCGATACGCATCGGATCCATTGTACATTCAACCAATCCGTAACAGCTACAGGGCGCCTATCCTGCCAAGATCCAAATCTCCAAAATATCCCCGTAAAAAGTCCGGAGGGACTCGCAATTCGCTCGGCCTTCAAACCACAAAAAAGAGGATGGAGTTATGTCGGGGCCGACTATTCTCAAATTGAACTCAGGCTGCTTGCTCACTTCAGCAAAGACCCGAACCTAATCAAAGCGTTTAAATCAGGCGAAGACATCCATACCTTTACAGCATCTCTCGTCTTCGACATGCCGCAAGGGCTTGTCACCCCGGACATGAGAGCACAAGCTAAAACAGTTAACTTCGGGATCTTATACGGCCAAGGGCCTCATGGCCTGGCCAAACAGCTCCATATTTCCTACTCGGAAGCCTCCGAGTTCATAAAAAAATATTTTGAGCGCTATCCCAAAGTATCCGAGTATTTAGAAGAGTGCAAAGAAAAAGCGAGAAAAAGCGGGGTCGCCTCCACTTTGACCGGCCGGCAAAGGCCGATTGCCGAAATCCATAATAAAAATCCGATGATCCGCGCCGGAGCCGAACGATTAGCCATCAACACTCCGCTGCAAGGCACTGCTGCCGACCTCATTAAGATCGCCATGATCCATATCGACGAGGAGATTAAGAAAAAAAATCTGACTGGATTTATGATCTTACAAATCCACGACGAATTAATTTTTGAAGTTCCTGATGAAGAAATAGCGACATTTCAACAATTAGTTAAAACAAAGATGGAACACGTATTTAAATTATTAGTTCCAATTGAAGTGCACATATCTGTTGGCAAAAATTGGGGAGAATGTTAGCATTAAAAAAAATAGCTATCACAGGCGGGATTGCGAGCGGAAAATCATCCGTTTGCCAGTTCTTTCGAGAGCTAGGAGCTTTTGTGGTCAGCGCAGATGCGCTAGTCCACAAGCTGCTTTCTTTAGAAAATAGCCTCGGTCAACAAGTCCTCAACCTTTTCGGCCCTCAAATTCTCCAACACGGAAAAATAGATCGCCGAATGTTAGCCGCCAAGGTGTTTCAAGACCCTTTGCTGCTCGAGGCTCTAGAAAAACTGCTCCATCCAGCAGTGCTTCAAAAGATCGAAGAGCTCTATGAACAGGCAAAACAAAAACAAGCGTATACACTATTTATTGTAGAGATTCCCCTCCTGTATGAAATTCACAGCGAGGACGCCTACGATGCGGTAGTTGCCGTAGTTGCAGATGAACAGCTCGCTAAAAAAAGATTTTGCCAATCCGGGCACTCCCAAGATGAGTATGAAAAACGGATGAACCGCCAATGGCAGCCCGAAGAAAAAGCAAAACGAGCCAATTATACTTTGATCAATAACGGATCTCTTGCCGAACTGCGCCAAGAGGTCGTAAAACTTAATTCTATCCTTAAGGAGAATCAATTTTCATGAATCAAGATCCACAAACCGCACAGCACTCCCCTGAACCAGTTTCCCCTGACTTTGAAAAAGTCACGAAAATTTCAGACCTGCAGCGGATGAATATCGACCAACTGCAAACCTATGCGCGCAACATCGGTCTTCGCCATACAGCGTCACTGACCAAATCGGGCGTTGTCTTCGAAATCGTTAAAACCATCTCCGAGCGCCCCAATGAAGTGCTCTATGGCGAGGGCGTTTTAGAGGTGCTTCCCGATGGTTTTGGCTTCCTCCGCTCCCCTAACTACAACTACCTCCCATCTGCTGAAGATATTTATGTTTCCCCTGCGCAAATCCGCCGCTTCGACCTTCGCAAAGGAGACACAATCTACGGTTCGATCCGAGCTCCTAAAGAGAAAGAAAAATATTTCGCGATGCTCAAAGTCGATAGGATCAACAGTAAAACATTTGAGCAAACGCGCGACCGAGTCCTCTTTGAAAACCTAACTCCCCTTTATCCTGACAAACGCCTCGTCATGGAAACATCGAGAGAAAAACTCTCCATGCGCGTTCTTGATCTCGCGGCCCCCATCGGCAAAGGGCAAAGGGCTATGATCGTCGCTCCCCCCAAATCGGGTAAAACGGTGCTCATGCAAAACATTGCCAATGCGATTGAGATCAACAATCC
The DNA here is from genome assembly GCA_036736085.1 of Chlamydiales bacterium. Taxonomy (GTDB): domain Bacteria; phylum Chlamydiota; class Chlamydiia; order Chlamydiales; family SM23-39; genus SZAS-17. The sequence continues at coordinate 3,665 of DAINNB010000051.1, read as the reverse complement.
TGAAGTCGTCCTCATTGTTCTTCTCATTGACGAGCGTCCCGAGGAAGTAACCGACATGATCCGCACGGTCAAAGGCGAGGTCGTCTCTTCAACCTTTGACGAATCTCCCGAAAGACACGTCCTCATCGCAGAAATGGCGATCGAAAAAGCGCGCCGCCTCGTCGAGTGCGGCTACGATGTCGTCATCCTCCTCGACTCACTCACTCGTCTCGCCCGAGCCTACAACACAGTCCAACCTCACTCAGGCAAGATCCTAACGGGCGGTATCGACGCGAACTCTCTCCATAAACCTAAACGATTCTTCGGCGCCGCTCGAAATGTCGAGCAAGGCGGCTCTCTCACCATCATCGCCACTGCCATGATCGACACCGGCTCGCGCATGGACGAGGTGATCTTCGAGGAATTCAAAGGTACGGGCAACATGGAACTCGTCCTCGATCGAAGGCTCGCTGACAGACGCATCTACCCGGCTATCGACCTCATCAAGAGCGGAACGAGAAAAGAAGAGCTCCTCTACCACCCCACGGAACTCGAAAAAATCTATCTCCTGCGCCAAGGTCTCGCGGATCTCACCCCCGTCGACGCCATGAACCTCCTCGTCTCGCGCCTCAAAAAGACGTCGAGCAACGCAGAGTTCCTGCTTTCTATGAAAGACTAATTTTTTTCTCAGTGTGGAGGGGAATGAACCACCACCACCAAAA
>DAINNB010000051.1:0-2954 GCA_036736085.1 Chlamydiales bacterium | reverse complement strand
TCTGTCGGCGCGCGCCCCCCCCCACCACCCCACTAAAGGACTTCGTCCTTTTGAATCCTAGTGTTTTTTAGACCAATTTAACTTATTGATAACAAAGAGCTTAGGCTTACTTTCCTTGGCAGAAGGAAATATTTTTATCGTATTATCCTTGAGAAAAGGAAAGGATTGAGATAAACTATCCTTTAGAGAAGGATAGTTAACCTATGAACGAAACGACGATTTTACGCATTTTACTAGGAGAATTACGGGACAAACTTTCTCACTTAACTGAAATCGTTTCTAGAGACGCACGTTTCCCTGACGCTCCCCAAAAAATCAAAGTGGCCATTGGCATGCGCCGCACGGGAAAAACCTATTTCCTTTATCAACACATACTCAAACTTTTAGAAGAGGGTGTGAACAGGACCTCTATCTTATACATTAATTTTGAAGACGATCGCCTTTTGCCTCTGGATGGGAAAAAATTAGCAAAACTTGTCGACGCTTTTTATTCTCTATACCCGGAAAACCACGACAGGAAATGCTATCTCTTTTTCGACGAAATCCAAAATGTTGAAGAATGGGCAACAGTTATTCGCCGCTTACACGATAGCAAGCAAGCTGAAATTTTTTTGACAGGATCTTCAGCAAAGCTGTTAAGCAAGGAAATTGCAACAAACCTTCGAGGCAGATCTCTATCCGTTGAAATTTGGCCGTATAGCTTTGAAGAATTCTTGCGAGCAAAAAAGATAAACATCGACCGCTCTTTGTATGACAAAAAAACGCAAGACATTCTCACTAAACTTTTTCATGATTATTTATCTACCGGAGGGCTTCCAGAAGTAACCAACTTTCCTATCGACATCCGGCAAAAAACACTGCAAGATTATCTTGATGTCGCTCTTTATCGAGATATTATCGAAAGACATCAAATCAAAAATCCTTCTCTTATTAAATATATGATCCTATCCATGGTTCATAATACGAGCAAGCCCTTTGCAATCAATAAATTTTATCACGATTTAAAAAGCCAAGGACATCAGATTGGGAAAGACACTTTGTACCAATATGCCGAACATATTGAAGACGCTTATCTTTTATTTCTTATGCCTATTTACGAAAAATCCTTTAGAAAAACACAACTACATCCCAAGAAACTTTATACTATTGACCCAGGAATGGTCAGAGCATGCACTTTTGATTATTCTCAAGATTTAGGCAGGTTGTTTGAAAATGTTATCTATTTAGACCTGCGGCGTCTTGACTGTAAGATCAGCTATTATCTCACTTCAGAACATTATGAAATCGACTTTTTAACTCAAACTGGTCAGGGACAGAAAAAAATCTTCCAAGTTGCCTGGCAAACAGATTTTCCTCAAACCTTAGAAAGAGAGCAAAGAGCCTTAAACTCTGCCACAAAGGAATTAAACTGCCCTGGAGAACTCATTACCCTCGATTCCTACCTCCAAAAGGGCATTTCGTTAAATTAATCAACAAAAAAGTCACATTCTCTATCCAAAAAAATATCTTTTCGATAAAAGGAAGTTGGGGTAAATTGTTGGTCTTTACTATGCGCAATGTGATTGTCCTTTTTCTCTTTGTTCTCGCTGTCGTGGGCTCCTTTTGGGCCTGGAACTCCGTTCCTCAGTTTCGTTCGCGAATTGAAGAAATTGTCAGTTCCGGTTCCTTTCAGACGCTCGAAGTACGCTATTCTGCAGAGCAAATCATGGATATTCATCGAAAAGAACTCCTTAAAGACTCCGATCATATCTACCTCGATCCCATGCTCAAGTTCGTTCCCTATCTCCTCATGGAAGTGAAATACACTAGACCGCAGGACAAAACAGGAGAGGGAATGATCCTTTGGGGGCTTTTGGATGGAGAAATGGTAATCAATACCAGCACCTGGGAAAAAACCCACGGTTTTACAGATTGCCTCGCCTCTAATGCAACACGCCAAGAGTTCAAGATCATTAATGCGCTCGCCTCTCGAGGCGGCACTTGGGACCGAGACGGATTTTCCCATTTTCTCTACATTGAAAATCATATCCTCGAAAATTGGATCGACGGCTGCAGAAAAAAAAGCTTGATCGTTCAAAAAGGGAACTCGTATCGTCTCCACCTCCAAAATCCCAAACTTCAAGTGATCCCTGAAACCAAGCTGGAACAGTGGCTCGTTAAAAAATCCTCTAAAAACGCCAGCCGGGTCAAAAGGCGCTACCGCCCCGCCCAGGTCGAAAATATCGCGAAAGCAGCCTTCGGCAACGACTTCGCCATCCGCAAGACCACAGAGGTCTTCCTCCCTGTCTACAGCATCGTCGTTCAAAACCCCGACGGCTCCCAAATGACCACCTATTGGAACGCCCTGAACGGCAAACGAATGGCCCAGCCTACGTTTATCGAGTAAACCCTCAATACACTTACTTGGTTATCAACCATTTAAGAAAACCCTTAAACAAAAGCACAAAGTCAAATCTTAATACAAAATAAACAATACTCTGATAAAATTAACTGCAAATAAATAAAACATAAAACACGAAAACGTTTACAGCTTGCACCTCCTACCCTTTTACAATATCAGACCTGGGAATCGCTCGTATCGATGAATTTTTTGGAGATTTGGCAGAACTCATAACAGACTCTTGTGCTTCTTTTGTAGCTCTCATCAACCGAATTCAACAAACCTTAGCAGAAAATCTTCCTGAAATAAATAACTGGTTCCCATGGGGAAACTCTTGTACTGACATTATCCTCCCTTCTCCCGACGACTCATTTCCTAAAAAGGAATTGAAAGTTATTAAACTTCCCGGCGCCACTCACAGTAAATTCATCGAAAACGTACGAAATACATTACTTAGCAAGCTTCCAGAAGAAAAACAAAAAAAATTCAACAACCAGTCTCCTTTAAAAGACATTCTGGATGCATATAGAATGGCAGCACAAAAACCCTCAATCGAAGAAAACCAAACGGCCGG
>DAINNB010000050.1:0-10201 GCA_036736085.1 Chlamydiales bacterium | reverse complement strand
GACGGGATTCAAAGCGCGCTCCAAAATGCCTACACGCAAAGCACTCCCCTCATCTTAGAAAAATCGGGCGCAAGTGTCCCCGTTTATCTCAAACTGCCCGCTAAAGACCGAAAAGACGCCGGATCATTAGAAAAACTCTACCTCAAATCCTGCTACGGGGCCATGGTGCCGCTGAAAGCCATAGCTTCTTGGGAAGAAGATTTAAGCGTTCCTCACATCCAACATATCTTTCAGCTGCCTGCAGCCAATATCAGCTTTAAGCTCGCTGAAAAAGCGACTCTAGAAAAGGCGGCAAGTACCCTCAATTCTCTATCCCAAGAAATTTTCTCCCCTTCCACTCGAGGCGAGCTGGCAGGAGAGGGAAGCGCGCAAAAAAAACTGCTGCGCGACATGTTCATCTTGCTTCTCTTAGCGCTGCTGGCCATGTACGTAGTTCTCGGCATCCTCTATGAAAGTTTTATCCACCCCCTGACGATCCTCTCCTCTCTCCCTTTTGCAGGACTGGGAGCGGGCATTTCTCTCCTTCTTTGCAAAACGCCCCTTTCCCTCTACAGTTTTGTGGGGCTCATCCTCCTCATCGGCATCGTGAAAAAAAATGGAATCATGCTCGTCGATCATGCTCTGCAAAGCGGCAAGCCACCTGAAGAGGCCATTTATGAAGCGGGCCTCATCCGTTTTCGGCCCATCATGATGACGACGCTAGCAGCTCTCATGGGCGCATTGCCCGTCGCTCTCGGATTCGGCGCCGGCGGCGACACCAGAAGAGGTCTCGGCATCGCGATCTGCGGAGGACTTCTTTTTTCCCAAATGCTGACGCTCTACTTAACGCCGGTGGTCTATCTCTACCTCGACAAAGCCAGGAGAAAAAAACAGCCGTCATATTTCGAAACCACAACTTTTGACTAAAGAAAAAAAATTCCCACTAAAAATTTCTTCAAAAGAACGCCTCCACCTTCGAGATATTCAATAAATTCTATACATAATCTCGTCAAACTTCCTAATTTAAGAGTCATTTCTTTCTTTTCGCGCCCCTTAACAGTCCGCTCTTGAACTGCAAACGACTTACATCAAACCGCTTATGCAGCCACCCCCTAATAATAATATAAAAAAACCAATAACTCGATTATAATATTATTACAAAAACAAAAAAAGTATAAATAAATATATGTTTATAACGCCAATAAATTCAGACTATCCCATAAAACAAGAGTCCTTTTTTCAAACAACTCCAAAAGATCCCCGCATAGAAAATATAGCAGCAAATCTAAGCCCAGGAGGAGAAAATTCCTACCTTCAACCCTACTCTAAAGATGTCGCTTTCAGGATCAAAGCTCGGGAAAACTTTTTATTACCTCCCTATAAAATGGGATTCAGGAACCTCGTAACTCTCATCATTTCACCCAACATGCCCTTAGATGAAGCAGAGTTTTTACTTCATGACATTGCTGTCATGACGCCGGAACAAAGAACAAAGGCCTTCAACCTTTTTAGCGGTGCAATTTCTTTGGTTATTCCCCAAGACAATCTTCATGATTTGATAGAAATCATTCGCTTGAACCACGAAACAAAAATATCGGATAAGGCGATAAGGATCAAAGCATGGCTCTTTTTAGCCAAAAATGCACTAACGCCCGCTTTAAATTGGTTATTTCGCTCTTCTAGAGAACAACCTGATTCCGCCAAAGCATCTGGTTGTCCCTTCCAACGCCTATGGACGCTTGACTCCCTCTCCGAAGATCCCCTCGTTGTAAAAGACGTGCTTAAATGGCATCGATTCGACAAAAATGTTTTTAAAAAAAACGAGGCCTTTTTCCCAAGCAATTCGCTTTTAGATAAATCGGTTATAGGATGCGAACCTGAAGACACCCCTCGATTTCGAAAAATATTCACCAATTTGCTTCTAAAGAAAAAAGCGGAAGAACGACTCATGTTGATCGTCCAAGATCATTTTGATCTTTTATTCGAACAGAAACAGAGTAGAAGGGAATTCCACTTTATAAAACAGAAGGGAATTCCACTTTATAAAGTAGATTTGATAGAGCCCCTCAAAAAGATCTCTGCCTGCATCTTGGACGTGATCCCTATATTGGATTTCTCAAAAAGCAGCGAAGGCGTCGTCTTTGATGAAAAAAAAATATTGGAAAGCCAACTATATATAGAACTACTTAATACTGGTTATACCCATGAAGAAATTCACGGAAATTTTAGGGTGCTTGCCAATGTCACTATCGGTAATGGTTCTATATTTCTTTCCGAGTTGTTAAGGCATCTGAATGCCCCCTATTATCCAGCAGCAAAAGATTTTTTGATCAAAATCAAACAAAACATTCAAAATGAACTAAATAAAGGATGCGATATTTGGGGCGCAATCAAAAAAACCCAAGAAATCGACATGCTTATTCTAGAATCCTTGCGCAAGAATCCTTTCCTCCCATCCATTGAAAGTTGATCTTACGATGGAGAACCGATCCATGTCCTCCCATACCGTTTGGCTGATCGGGCCGATCTCGTGGGCGAAAAGCCGAATGAATTTAATCCGGCGCGTTTGGGTGAAGGAAGCAACCGCCCGATCAGTTCGGCTTGGCCTTCTGCGGTCCCTTGGATGCCATTTGGTCATGGGAAGCACCAATGCCCGGGCTGGCGTTTATACCAGATCATGAGTCGTTATCTACTCGCCAAGTACGCCTTGGCCACTTGATACGAATGATGAACTATCTGAAATATACCGAAACAATTTGAAGAATCGGCCATTAGACGGATTCAAAGAGCCAAATTTCAGTCCATCATGATGACGACGCTCGCATCTTTTAATGGGCGCATTGCCCATTGCTCTCGGATTCGGCCCCGGCGGCGACACTAAAAGAGGTCTCGGCATCGCGATCTGCGGAGACCTTCTTTTTTCTCAAATGCTGACGCTCTATTTAACGCCTGTGGTCTATCTCTACCTCGATCAAGCGAGCAGAAGAGACAGCCGCCACATTTCAAAAGCATAACTAGCGAAAAATCTATAGACGCAAATCATTGATCGTGTACACTTCACCGGCAAATCAACCCTCTTCATTTAAGGATTATCATATGTTTGGACCAGTTAAGCCGGGAACATCTTCAAGCCTACATACAAAAGACACGGACATCGTTTCTCACATTGATCCGAAAGATTTGGAAAAATTCCTTGGGTCTCCTTTTAACATGTCTTTTGGGCCTATCAATCAAACGGATTTTTCATCAGGCGTTCCAGTAACTATCACAGGAAATGTTTATACGATTAAAATGAATGATGCTGAGTATCAGGTTAGCCCCTCTTCATTTACTAGACAGATCGGGTTTGGCAAGGCATCTGAACACGCTGGGTTTTTCAACGGCTTGCTGGATGAAACTGGAGTGAAGATCATTGACTATTTTTTTTTCAAATAAAAGAGGTAGCGTTATTTATATTAATAATAATCCATCTCAAATTAGGAAGAACTCAGATGATTCGATAGAGGTCTGGAATTTGGATTAAATAAAAGAAGAGTTCAATGAAGTCATCATACAGAATTATTTTTTCGTTGCTTTGGATTCCAGCACTTGTTAATGGAAAGCCGTCTTAGCAACCTACTGAGCAAAAGCTTCAATCTAGAAAATGGCTTCAAGACAGTAGGTTTGGATTATTTATCCACTGGGGAGCCTATAGTGTATTAGAAAAAGGCGAATGGGTGTTGGAGAAATCTAAACTATCGCTTGAAGACTATGAAAACCTAGCCGTATCCAAATTTAATCCAACAAAGTTTGATCCCGCCGCTTGGGTGGCTTTAGCAAAATATGCCGGCATGAAATACATTACCATCACTAGCAGACATCATGACGGATTTGCGATGTGGGCGACTAAGCAAAACCTTTGGAATGTTGTGGACGCCTCTCCTTATAGAGCCGATCTTTTGAAGGGACTTGCAGAAGAGTGCCATCGTCAAAACATCAAGCTCTTTTTCTACTATTCTCAATTAGATTGGCATCATACAGATTACTTTCCTCTAGGAAGAACAGGACATTCTTCAGGACGCACTTCAGACGGTGATTTTAACAAGTATCTCGATTACATGGACGCGCAGCTGACCGAATTATTGACCGGATATGGAGACATCGCTGGCATTTGGTTTGATGGCATGTGGGATAAACCCGAAGCTGACTGGCGCTTAATGCAGACCTATTCGTTAATTCATCGACTCCAACCCGCCGCGCTTGTAGGAAGCAACCATCATTTAACGCCGTTTGATGGAGAAGACATTCAAATGTTTGAAAAAGATCTACCGGGTCAATGTACGCAAGAATTTAGCAACGAATCGACAGCCATTAGTTCGCTCCCCTTGGAAACATGTGAAACCATCAACAATTCCTGGGGCTACCATGCTGGAGACAAAGCTTTCAAGAGCACAAAAGACCTCATTCACTACCTTGTGAAAGCCGCAGGAAACAATGCTAACTTTCTCTTAAACATCGGCCCCCGTCCAGATGGCACCATACAGCCCGAATTTGTAGAACGTTTGCAAGAACTTGGCGCCTGGCTGAGAGAAAATGGGGAATCCATTTATGAAACGCGAGGAGGTCCCATCGCACCAACATCCTGGGGCGCCAGCACGCAAAAGGGCAACGCCGTTTATCTTCATATCCTAAAATGGGAGAATGCCCCCTTGTCCATTCCTTACACAGGACATATCACAAGAGCAAGCCTCTGGCCCAATAAATCAGAAATCGCGATCGAGCGCGAAGGAAATAATCTGGTGCTACATCTTTCTGAAACTGACATCAATGAAATAGATACAATTGTGAAGCTAGAATTGGCTTTTTAGGTCCTCACCCCTTCTATCTTAAATATTTAATTTTATGCAGGCTGCAAAAAGCAGTCTGCATAAAAACCCTACAAAATAGTGGCAATTCAAAGCAATAGACTTGATTTTTGATGATAGGAAGTGCTAAAATCCAGCCTATGGATTACAAAAGAAGATTTCTTGAAACCAAGGTCCGTTCGGCAGCCTCTCATTTTAAGGCTGTTATGCTTCTTGGGGCCAGACAGGTAGGGAAAAGCACCCTACTGCACCATTTTGCCCCTGAAGCGGAACGTTTTGTCTTTGATTCTATCTTAGATCCCCTCGACGTCCGAAAAGACCCAGATTTTTTTCTTACACTCCACCCCCCTCCTCTCATCCTTGATGAGGGCCAATTCGCCCCGGCTCTTCTTTCTGCTATCAAACGAAAAGTCGATGAATCAAATGCCACTGGAGGCTATTTTTTAACTGGGTCGCAAAATTTCACCATGTTAAAGCATGTCGCAGAAACGCTCACGGGACGCATCGTCCTTTTCCACTTGGAAGGAATGACCCTTCACGAAAGACAAGGACTTGCCGCCGAGCCTCCTTGGCTCTGCCGTTATTTAGAAGATCCCCATCGATTCTTGAAGACGAAACAAGATTCTATTCCCGGTCTTCCTCCTTTGCATGAAATCATTTGGAGAGGATCTCTTCCCGCTGTATCTTCTTTAACTTCAGATCTGATCGCGCCATTTTTTTCCAGCTATATCCAAACGTATGTGGAGCGCGATTTAAGGCTAATCGATCATGTTGAAAACCTCGATCTATTTGGCAGATTTCTTAGTTTGCTAGCAGCGCTCACGGCGCATGAGATCAAATATAACCAGCTCGGCCGCAAAATCGGAGTCTCCCATCAAACAGCCAAAAGATGGATGATTGCCCTCTCTTCTCTCTATCAATGGCGGCAAGTAAGCCCCTATTTTGCCAACACGATCAAACGAATTAGCGAATCTCCCAAAGGATATATGAGCGATACAGGGGCAGCCTGTTACTTGCTTCGTATTTTTTCTCCGCAAGCCCTCGCGCTTCACCCCTCTTTGGGCTCTCTTTTTGAAACATGGGTTGTCAATCATATCCATCAGCTTTTTGCTGCATGCCCAGCAGCTCCTGCAGTTCATCATTGGAGAGTTCACAGCGGAGCTGAAGTCGACTTGCTTCTAGAGGCCAACGGCTGTTTTTATCCCATTGAGATCAAATGCTCGCAAAACCTTTCTCGAACGGACCTTCATAGATTTAAAGCCTTTCGAGAAGCTCATCCTAAATTGCGGGTCATGCCCAATCTTATCATCCATGCGGGAGATGAGAGTTATTTAATGGACCAAGAGACCCTTGCACTCTCTTGGAAAGCGTTATAAAGCCAATTCCCTGTCGATCTGCTTTATGAGAGAGTCTACAGAAGCCTCATTCGGAAAACGGAGGTCTGCGCGGGGAGAAATGCTCACCGAGCCTATTTTAGGCCCGGCAGGGATAGTGGTGCGCTTAAATTGACTCCAATAAAACCGTTGGAAGAATTTTAACAGCCACGTTTTGATCTCTTGAGGCGAATAGTCCGGTTTTTCACCAGAACCAAAAACGTGCTTGGCCAAACAAAAGATCTTTTGGGAGGAAAAACGGTTTTTTAAGTAGTGGTAGATAAAAAAATCGTTCAGCACATAAGGCCCCACCGATGACTCTGTAGATTGAATTTTTCCGCTGCTGTCCGGCGGGATCAGTTCAGGGGAAATTTCAATACTTAAAATATTCGTCAAAATCGTTTCCAATTGAGGATGTTTACGGCTATACCATCGGATTAAGTGCTGGACCAACGTTTTCGGGACACCAGCATTGACGCTGTAGCTTGCCATGTGATCGCCATTAAACGTGCACCACCCCAAGCAAAGCTCGGATAAATCCCCCGTCCCCACCAAAAGTCCCTGATATTTGTTCGATAGATCAAATAAGATTTGCGTCCTTTCTCTCGCCTGCGCATTTTCATAGGTGATATCAAAAAACTTTCTATTCTCCGGTTTTTGCAATGCCTCTCTATCGTCCATGATGGAGGCAATAGCGTGCCCAATGTCTTTGAGATGCTGCTTCACAGCAGGCACAATCGAAATTTCTTGAGATGTTACGCCGAGCGCTTTCATGAGCTCATGCGCAGCCGTTTTGGTTTGCTCGCTTGTTCCCATGCCGGGAAGAGTAATTCCGTAAATTTGAGAAAGAGGTAAGTTTAGGCTATTAAACGCCTCTACTGTGACGAGAAGGGCCAAAGTGGAATCGAGGCCTCCCGAAATGCCCACGACTGCCGTTTTAGAGCGAGTCGCTTTCAGCTCGCGAGCGAGTGCCGTGCTTTGGATCTTGATGATCTGTCGAGCCCTTTCATCGAGCGCTGTCAGATCGCTAGGAACAAATGGATATTTTGAATAGGAACGATGCAACTCTTCAAGATGCGAGGCGAAAGGCAATGAAATGATTCGATACCCCGCGTTTTTTTTCGTTACCCCCCAGGATTTGTTATCGACTCTTTCATTCATGATTTTATTCACATCGATATCTGCAAAAAGGCGTCCCCCTTCTAATGTAAGCAGCTCGCCTCTTGAAAGAAGAGATCCAGCTTCTGCAATGATCAAATCTCCCCCAAACACAGTATCTTGCACAGATTCGGTAGGGCCGCTCGAAGCATAAACATAAGCCGTGATCGTATCTTCCGATTGCTGGACGACTAGATTTTTTCTTTTTTCGTCCTTTCCAATCAGCTCATTGCTAGCAGAGAGGTTGAAGATCACATTCGCTCCAGCGAGCGCATGTTGCGTGCTCGGTTTAACAGGCGCCCAAAGATCTTCACAGATTTCTACGCCAAAGACGAGGGCATCAGCTGCATTTGAAGTGGCTGAGCCCAGTTTAAAGAGCTGGCGAGCCCCCAAATGAAACGAACCTAAAAGCTCATCTTGCACACGCTCTTCCACATCAAGTCCTGAAGTAAACCATCTGCACTCATAAAATTCATGATAATTCGGCAAATAGGTTTTGGGGACAGCCCCTTGAATTTCCCCTTTTGCAATCACAAAGGCTACATTATAAAGCCGCCCATCTCCACTCCGATAAAGAGCGCCAAGAATAAAAGCGGCGTCTAAATGTCTTGTCGCTTCTTTAAACTGATAGATAGCTTGATTGCTTCGAGCAGCCATTTCAGATTGCAAAAGCCCATCTTGCACAGTATAGCCTGTTGTGCTGAGCTCCGGAAAAAGGACGATCGAGGCCCCTTTTTCTACAGCAGCAATCGCTTCTTGCGTAATCGCAGCCATATTCACCTCAGGATCTCCAATAGCAATCTGAGGACTGATCGCAGCGACTCGGTAGAACCCTAAATCTGAATAATTGATCTTTGCTAGGAGCGAAGCCACAGGAAGAAAAACAGAAAAAACCAAACAAAACACACGAAACATAAATTCACCAAAATTAAAACCGAAAAACACAAACTAACTAAAAATAAAAAAATCTTTCTATTTAAAAAACTAAAAAAAGATTTCCCTTGAAAATTTGGTAGATTTTTTTTTATCGAAGCGAGAATATCAGAGATATTTATCAACTCAAGGATGTTTTATGTCTACACCAGATCTAACTTTTCCCAAATCAAGTACCCTCTCGCCTTGTTTAGCAAAAGCTTTGAGCTCTTCTGAAAAGTGTGCTTATGGAAAGGCCGACATTTCTGCCTTGATCCGAGATTTTAGCGAGCACTTAGCAGAAAAAACAATACCTCGACGCGCGTTTTTTTACGAAGTAGCCGCTTATCACCTCAACAATCCTCAAACTCACGATCTCCCTACAAAATTAAGGCAGGAACTAGTGCATAAAATCTACACGAGATCTATCGCTTGCTCGAACCAACACCGCTGGTTTTTCAATGCAGCCGATGGCTTAGCTCGTCGAGTTCTCGAAGTAGTTCGCTCGGCAAACGAGAAGCAAAAAGTTTAAAATAGTTTTTCAGCTCATCACACTCTTTTAGCCACGCCTCTCGATCGATAGCAAATAGGGTCGAGAGCTTTTCTTTCGAAATCTCTAATCCGGACAAATCCAAAGAGTCTGGAATAGATCCAATCGCCGTCTTTTTAGCCGAAGCGCGGTTTGAACTCCTTTCAAAGATCCATTTTAAAATCCGGGAATTTTCTCCAAACCCAGGCCATACAAACTTTCCTTCTGCATAATCTTTAACCCAATTAACGTAATAGAAATTTTGCATTTAGTCCACGCTCGTCTTTTTCCCCATCTCCAGCCAATGGGCAAAATAATCTCCCATATGATAGCCGCAAAAAGGGAGCATCGCAAAGGGATCGTGTCTCAGCTTCCCCACTTCTCCCTTCGCCGCCGCCGTGCTTTCCGACGAGACGCTAGCGCCTAAAAAAACGCCGTGCTGCCAAGAAAACGACTCATACACAAGAGGCACAACGCCGTTTCTCCTGCCGCCAAAAATAATCGCAGAGAGCGGCACTCCCTTAGGATCATCCGCCATCGGGTCATAGATCGGGTTTTGCTTGGCCGACACGGTAAATCTCGAATTAGGATGAGCTGCCGGCCCATCCGATGGCTTCCAGACCTTCCCTAGCCAAGAGATCATCTTCTCAGGGGCCTCGCCATTCATCCCCTCCCACCAGACATCGCCTTCTCCCGTCAGGGCCACATTCGTAAAAATCGCGTTTTTAGCAATCGTTCTCATCGCATTGGGATTCGTCTTCATCGAAGTCCCTGGCGCAACGCCAAAATACCCTGCCTCAGGGTTCACAGCCCAAAGCCGCCCATCTTCCCCCACCCTAATCCAAGCAATATCATCTCCCACGCACTCTACTTTCCATCCAGGAAGCGTCGGGGTCAGCATCGCTAAATTCGTCTTGCCGCACGCGCTAGGAAAAGCCGCCGCAATATATTTTTTCTCCCCTTCCGGGCTCGTTAGCCCCAAAATCAGCATGAGCTCGGCGAGCCACCCCTCATCTCTCCCCATCACAGAGGCCAATCTCAAAGCCAAGCACTTTTTCCCCAAAAGCGCATTGCCCCCATATCCGCTCCCAAACGACCAAACGCTCCTCTCTTCGGGAAAATGGACAATACATCTCTCCTTCGCATGGCAAGGCCATCTAACATCCGTCTCTCCCTCTTTCAAAGGCACTCCCACCGAATGCACCCCCGCAGAAAACGCCCCATTCCCCAATTGCTTCAAAGCCTCTTTCCCCATTCGGGTCATCCACTTCATATTCAAAACAACATACGCCGAATCGGTAATCTCTACCCCCACAATCGAAAAGGGCGACCCCAATGGCCCCATGCAGTAAGGCACCACATACATCGTCCTCCCCTCCATGCACCCAGAAAAAAGCTTCTTCAAC
>DAINNB010000049.1:0-10714 GCA_036736085.1 Chlamydiales bacterium | reverse complement strand
TAGCCGAAGCTTTTTTAGTGGGGGCCTCTTATATTGGGGGGGAGCCTGTCGCGTTGATTTTGGGAGATAACATTTTCTATGGGCCAGACCTTCCCGAGCTCTTGCAAGAAGGGATGGCGATCCGATCTGGAGGTTTGATTTTTGGTTACCAGGTCAAAGATCCAAGCCGTTATGGGATTGTCCATTTTAGCGAAGATATGCGCGTTTTGGGGATTGAGGAAAAGCCTAGGCAGCCTAAATCGTCTTACGCCGTTCCGGGGCTATATTTTTACGGGCCTGAAGTAGTGGACATTGCCCGAGCTTTGACGCCGTCTGCGAGGGGAGAGCTCGAAATTACAGATGTCAATCGAACGTATTTAGATCGGAGGCAATTGACCGTTCGTTTGCTGGGTCGAGGGTATGCTTGGCTAGACACTGGGACTTTTGATGCATTTCATAAAGCAGCCTCTTTTGTCCAGGCCATTCAGGAAAGGCAGGGAATTAAAATCGCTTGTTTAGAAGAGATTGCCTATCGGCAAGGATTGATCGATCGAGAGGGCCTTTTGAAACGAGCTGAGAAATTTGCAAAAAATGAATATGGGGAGTACCTTCTTCAAGTCGGGGAATCTTGAAGCTCATCTATGATTCTCTTGCTAGCATGTAGATAAGCTAAAGCTGGAAAGGCCGCGAGAACAGCCCCTGGAACGCCTCCTATTAGGAAGCCGGCAGTTACTAGGCCTGCGCTAATGAGAATAGAAAAAGCAAAGTTTACGATGGACGCAATTAAAGCCGCCTTTTTGAATGTTTTGCTTCGCGCTGGGTCTTTGCAATAGTCTATGATCTTGTCCTCAAAATTGTATAATCCTTGTATTGGGTCAAATAGATTTAAGGAATTAAAGGTGGGGGGGTCTTGTACTATATAGACCATTTTTATTACTTTTGGTTTTTTAAGTTATAATTATACATTAATTGATTTATTGTTTCAATGGCGTTTAAACGCGTCGCTTGGATAGGTGTAAGAGGTTGAATGTCAGGTAGTCTGAAGCAAGTGCTTGGCGTGCCGGCTATTTCTTTGGCGGGCAAGCCGGCCCGATTCGAGGATTTTGTCTTTATTCTTTTACATTTTGTTCGTTGCAGCCTTTCTGGTAGCCTGCCTCGAAGCCATGGTCGTAACCATCTTTGTGAGCGTCGTTAAATATCTCCGCCATGCACTCAGCAGGATGCATCGAAACAGCAAAAAGGACGTGGTTGGTTTTGACGTCGAACAACAAATGGGTGCATTCCATGAGGTCTTCTTCATTGGAAGCGTTGTCGAGATTGGCTTCGATATTGCCGTAGATGGGGTAGATCTCAATTTGTGTTCCAATGAGCCAGTCGGCTGGAGTTGTTAGATAATTTGGTGGAACGATTTGTGTGTTATGCCACCATTCGCAAAGACTTCTCCATCTAGGAGAAAAGCCCATGACCTTCCAACAGCTTCCATCGGACAGGGCAAAATAGCCCTCGGAACTTTGCAGTATCGCTTTGGAAGAGAGAATTTCGATGTTTTCTGGCTCGTCAGCGTAATTGAATGAGCTGATAACTAACGCTATAAGAAGAGTGCACCATTTTTTCATAAAGGACTCCTAGGATTGATGAACTCGAGCATCTTAGTGAATATTCCCTCAGCTAAAGCAGAAGGTTTCTCCCTGGGCAAGTTTTCGCCCAAACAAGGGACCTAATGCTAATAGTTGCACCCAATGTGCAACAAGGGCTTCTAGGGATTGGATACCCAGGCTATCTATTCTGAGAGCCAAAATTTAGGAATTTTGTATAGGAGAACTTGTTCCAGGCGGATCTTCCAACCGCAGCGCAAGGTTAACAAATTGGAATATTAAAAGAAAGTATGATTCATCTCGTGACTAAAGCCCTGAGTTTTCTCATCTCCGAGGATAAAAAATTTCTAATCTTGTCCAATTTTTCTTGATCTTGCATTTCAATAAGAAAATCCTTAAAATCGAGTTCTTTCTTTGGAAAGGTGTCCGAGTGGCTTAAGGAGAACGCCTCGAAAGCGTTTGTGCGTTAACGCGTACCGTGAGTTCGAATCTCACCCTTTCCGATTATTTTTATTTAGAGGGTGTCTACAAAGCAAGGTTCTATTGATTTTCGATTGAATATTGTGGAGCAATATATGAAGTTGATATAACTTCCCAATTTTGAGTCGAAAATTCGTCAAAATAATTCCAAAATTTGACGAACCCATGCTTTATAGGAACCTATCTCAATAAAGAGGCTTCGTCGATTTTGAGGATCCTTTAAGGCCGCTTTTCGATTCTGTTTTCAGGGGGAGTATACTAAGTTGATACAACCTCTGAAAAAAGAATCGAAAAGCGACCTAAAAGAATCTCTAAAATCGACAGAAGCTCTTTATTGAGATAGGTTCAGACGCCTTCTTAATGTGAGGGATGATGGTTTTTCGTTTATTGCAAAGAATAGGCTACATAACTTCTCTAATTTTGGCCCTTGGATTGGCCCCTCCTCTTGCGGGCGCTAGCAAATGGCAAAAGGCTCCGATTGAACCTCAAATTTCCGCCTGTGAAAAGCTGCATGCGATCGGGGTTCGCACGCTTTCTTATCAAGATCAAAAGAGAGATCGCCCTGTTGTCGTTGAGCTTTGGTACCCTTCTGATGCAAAAGAGCCTTTAGACCAGCCTGCCGATTTCATTTGGGTCCATCCCGATGAGATGAGGGATGTTCCTTGCGCTCAATTTGTAGCGAAATTTCCTTTGATTATGATGTCTCATGGTTACGGAGGCGATCGGCGCGATCGAAGTTGGCTTGCCGATCGATTGGTCCGCCATGGATTTATCGTAGCTTCTGTAGACCATTATGGAAATACGAGAAGTAGTTTTGATCTTGTGTCCAGTCTTAAATTTTGGGAAAGGGGACGGGACATCAGTTTTGCTATCGATCAGCTTCTTGAAGAGCCGTTCCTTGCAGGGCGCGTAGATCCGGATCGGATTGGTTTCGTCGGCTATTCATTGGGAGGCATGACAGGCCTTGGGCTCGCAGGCGCTAATGCGGGAGCTGTCGAGCAAGCGCTGGAGCAGCTTGTGAAAAAATATAGCGAGATCAAGCCTGAAATGATCGCTCATTTTGATTTTCAAGAGGCTAAAAAGTCTTTAAAAGATGCCCGCATCAAAGCCATGATGCTCATTTGTCCAGCCAGTTTTGTCTATTCTCCCGAGTCTTTGAAAAAAATCAAGATTCCGATTGGCCTCGTTGTCGCTCCGCAAGATGAAGTGCTTCCTTTTAAGGAGCATGCTGAACTCATTATTCAGCATGTCGTGCCTGCAAAATTAAAGATGATGCGGAAAGAAGTAGCTCACAATGCTTTTGTTAACCGCGTATCGGAAGCGGGAAAAAAGCTAAAGAAAATGCTGGTCTATAAAGACCACCCTTCTTGTGATCGTCAAGTAATCCATCAAGAAGTCGGGCTTTTCGCTGTAGACTTTTTCCGTGAGTATTTGCCTACGAACCTATCTCATTAGTATTTATCTCTGTAAACGATAAAAAATAACACCCGCTCGGAAACCTCTAGAGAGGTTGCTGAGCGGGCGGTGAAAAAATGTCGTGTACAAAAAGTATTTACCGAAAAATCGACAGAAACTTAATTGTAGTTTTACCACACGTAGGGAATGATCTTATAGGGCACTTGCTCGCAGTAAAGATCCCAGTGTTCCCCATATTTATCTTTGCATCGTTTGTCATGTCGGAAAGCCCTGTCGAGTAAAAGGCATGATAGGAAAACAAAGTAGAAATAGGGCATGAAGTTGTAAAATAGGGCAGGTACGCTCCAAAAAAACGTGCCGGCGAGTTCAGGAATGTAGTGGAAATGGCGCGCAAGGCCCCACCATCCGGAAGCTAAGAGGACTGTCTGTTTGGTTTCCCCCGTTTGAGTTTGGTAGGTAGCTTCGATAAGACGGGGCTTTTTTCTCCAGACGAGACAGGCCCCCTGTTTTGCTCTTACGATCTGTCTTTGCCGATCAGCTAGATAATTGATAATGATGCTAGCGGCTCCTGCGAAAAAAATTGTCGAAGCCCAAAAAGTGCCTAAATTTAGCGGATGGTGCACCAAATACATGGTGGAAGAAGTGTAAATGCAAGGAACCCATACAAGACAGCCCCAGCAAATGTAAAAACCTGCCCGATCGTGCATGATGTCGAGAGAGCGTAAGTATCCTGTTTCCCAAAGATAGAACTTAGTCAGATAAATAAACTGTAGAGCAACGGCAACGATCATTGAGTCGGACAGACCGTACAGTTGATGTTGTTTCGCCGCATAAGAAAGGAGGATGAGCCCCCAGCTCATCATGCCGAAACGGCAATTAGTAAATAGCTTTAGGTCCCATCCTAATACGCGAGGATAAAGTTCAGTGCCCCAATAATAATCGAAAAAAAGATGTCCAGTTGCCCCCGAATCAGTCGAGGAAGGTTTGTAAATTCCTTTGAAGTAGAGAAAGGCGCAAAACAGCAAACTAAAACAGTTGAGGGCGCCGAAAAGCTCTCCTAAATGATCGTAAATAATGGTAGGAGAGAAAAGGTGCAGTCCGAATGAGGCGGTAAGGAAGCTCACGATGGTGATGATAAAACAAGCGATCCCGTTGGCTTTATAGATAGGGATATTGCCTTTTGGAGTGACGGGGCCTAAAAAGGGTTTTCCGGGAATGATCTTCATGAGCAAAAGCTGAAAAGCCGCAAAACTTGCCAAGATCGTCCAAGCCGCTTGAGATCCAAAAAACACGGGGCTTGCAATCATATAGAGAGTAGAAAAAAAGCCGCCTTGTCCGATCAAAGATCCCAAAGCTTGAAAGGAGCCCATGAGCGATGTATTTGTGTACCAAAAGATAAAGACAGCGGGTGGACAAACAAGCAGCATGAAAAGAGGGACGAATGTGAAATGGATCCATCGAGAAATTCGAAAGGTATCTTGGGCCATATAGCTCCTTGGGGTTGAAATTTTAGGAATATAATACGTATTCTTTTTTTTCACTCTCTATTTTTTTTTGACAGGCGCAATGGGGTGTTTTATCAAATGTTATTTTAAATTATTTTTGCTTTGTGACACAATCCGCATTTGGATTGCGTATACCGTTCGTAACTTAGAGGGTGTCTACAAAGTAACGGTCCGTCGATTTTCGGGATTATTTTGACCGATTTTGACTCAAAATTGGGGAGTTATGCCGATTCTTGAGTTGCGAGCGGTATATATCAACTTCGTATTATTTTCCCCCTAATTAGAGTCGAAACCCGGCGCAACAGAACCTTACTTTGTAGACGCCCTTTTAAGAATCGACTAGCGGACGGGGGCAAAGCTGTTAACAATCGACTTTGTAGGAATTGATTTTTGGGGGCTTTTAATCTTGTTGAATAGTCGATTCTTGAGTTACAAACGGTAGTATATGAATTCTTTGATTCGTCAATTTTTCAATATTGAAGAGGGGAAGGGGGATGTTCATTTTCATGAAGTGCATTTTCTTCAAGAGCGGCCAAGCTGGACTTGGGAAGAGGTTTGTGAAAAGGCCCCTCTTTTGCCCAAACCTTGGTTTGAGCTAAGCCGCGTTTCTTCTTCTGATCGGATCGAATTTATTTCCGCTTTATGGCTAGACCGGCTTCCCTATCATCCTAAAGCTTATCCTTCTCTCGTTCGTTTTTTTCAACGGCTAGAAGATATTGGTATTGTTTTACATAGGCAAAGCGAAGAAGAGACATTTACGGTCGAAATGGTTTATAGTCTAGCTGATAACAGCTCATTTTTTCGGGGACTGCCCCCTTGCACAGATGAAGAATTCCGTCAAATACAGGTGGAAATTCCTTATGATCTGCCGCGAGATTTTCAGGCGTTTTGCCGTATTCATCACGGATTTGGAAAATTGTCTGAATTAGGTCTTTTGACTTTGGATGAGATGATAGAAGAGAGAGAGCACGTCATTCAATCCATATTGGAGGCTAATTCGATCCTTCGTTCAGGAGATCAAAACATTGATCCGAATTTATTGATCCCTTTTTATGAGTCTTTTGGGCTAGCCTCATATCAGTGTTTTTATGCTGATTGGTACCCAGCTTCCGAAATGGGAAATATATATTTATCCGGGATTGATTATACGGTATCTGATATAACAGATAGGAGAACCTGGTCAGAGCATTTGGCGTTCCCTACTTTTATTGAATGGCTGGTTTATTATTTGGAAGGGATGACTTTGTTTATTTAGGATATTATGTATTTGGTGCAAGATTTTGTCGCGCAGCATGGAAAATCCCTTGGGCTCGAGCTAGTAGCAGGTCGAGGAGGGTTATCTCGACGCATTAAAAAACCAGAAGTGCATCGGCCAGGTTTAAGCTTAACGGGATATTTGCAAGGTTACGTTCCTAATCGGATTTTAGTTATAGGTAGACAAGAGATCGAGTACCTTCGAGGTCTTGATTTTTCTTTGCAGCTGCAGCGCCTTGAAGCAATTTTTACTCCTGCGACGCCGGCTGTAATTATTGCTCGGGGATGCCGCATTCCCAAAGAGCTTCACGGTTTTTGCGATCGAATGAGGCTTCCTTTGTTTCGGGCTGGTTCGAATGCGACGAATTTGCTAAGTCGTATTACATTTTTGCTGCTTGAAGAATTTTGTCCCAGCGTCACTCTTCATGGTACGCTAGTTGAAGTGTTTGGAGTCGGTCTTTTAATCCAAGGAGAGTCTTCCGTGGGAAAAAGCGAAGCGGCTCTTGGACTGATCGAAAGAGGGCATCGGTTGATTTCAGACGATGTAGTGCGGGTGAAAAAAAAAGAGGGGGCCTATCTCGTAGGGGCCGGTCCGGAACTAACGCGCCATTTGATGGAGATCCGGGGTATTGGTATTATCAATGTTGCGCATTTATATGGAGCTGTTTGCGTAAGGCCCGACAAGGGACTCGATATCGTGGTCAAATTGGAAGAGTGGGATGAACTTCATTTTTATGACCGAGTAGGATTAGATGAGAAGTTTATTGATGTATTAGGTGTGAGCGTTCCTTATCATGTTCTCCCAGTGAAACCGGGCCGCGATGTTGTTTTGCTTTTGGAGACGATCGCTCTTAATCATCGCTTAAAAGATATGGGATATAATTCTGCGAAAGAATTTAATTTGAAATTGCTCGAAGCATTGGCTCGGAGACAAAAAAAGAGGGTGGTTCGTGAAACTCGTACATAAAGTAAAAGTAAAAAATGCGCTAGGGCTGCATACTCGTCCTGCGGCAGCGATTGTAAAATTACTGCAGCTGAGAAAATCATCTGTACTGTTTACTTATAAAGATGAAACGATTAATGCTAGAAGTATAATGAGTATTTTGATGTTGGCAGCGAAAAAGAATTCGCTGATTACAGTCACAGTCGAAGGAGATGATGCGGAATTGACGATGGCGAACATTGTCCGCGCCTTTGATGAGGAATTTGGAGAAAAATGATGAGTCAGGCCGAAGAGGTCATACTCCGCGGGCTGCCAATTAGTAAAGGAATTGGCATAGGTTCGCCTGTTTTTTTTTTCAATGCGGATGATGAAATTCCCGAGATCTCGATTGCAAAAAAAGAGGTCGAAAAGGAAGTGCAGCGTTACCGCCGCGCTCTATTTTTGAGCCGCCAAGATGTGGAAGGCCTTCAGAAAATGTCTTTGAATGAGGGCCCGCCCGAAATCGTAGCGATTTTGGGGACTCATCTAGAGATGCTTCAAGATCCTTTGATTACAACGGTGATTGAGGACAAAATTCGTCAGCTCCAACGCAATACTGAATCGATTGTCCATCATCTGATTGAAGAATATAAACTCAAGTTCAGTACTCTTCAGGACCATTATTTTCAAGAACGGGTGAGAGATCTAATCGACGTATCCCGTCGGATTTTAGGGCATCTGAGGCCTTTAGATAAGGTGAAATGGGTCGATATTCCCCACCACTCGGTTATTTTAGCTCATGAGCTAGTCCCTTCGGAAACGATTGAAGCTAGTAGTACGCAAGTTAGTGCGTTTGTTACGTCGGCGGGAGGGATCACCTCCCACGCAGCGATCATTGCAAGAGCTAAAGGGATTCCCTATGTGGCTAATGTAGACATCAAGCTGCTCAAACGGATCGAAATGCAGTCGATGATCGTTGATGGATCTCAAGGTCTTGTGATCATGAATCCGCAGCGCAGCACGCTGAAAAAGTACCAAGAGATTAAAAAAGGGCATTTAGAAAAGTTTCGGTTGATTAGCCACTCGAGTCATCTGCGCGGAGAAACCGTCGATGGGTTTGAGGTGCGTCTTTTTGCCAACCTTGAAAATCCTAAAGAGGTAGATTCTCTTGTTAAAAATGGAGCTGAAGGAGTGGGTCTTTTCCGCTCTGAATATCTATTCCTTTCGAAAAAGATGTTCCCTTCCGAAGAAGAGCAATTTCAAATTTACCGGCGCATGGCTAAAAATTTGAAGGGGCGTCCTTTAGTGATTCGAATTTTTGATATTGGCGGAGATAAAAAAATTGATGTTCTTCCCGATAGTCCTGACGCTTGGTATTTTCAAACGATCGGCACAGAGGCGAATCCTGCTTTGGGATGCAGAGCGATCCGATTTTTGCTCCGCTATCCTAATCTTCTTCATAGTCAGCTACGAGCGATTCTGCGCGCTAGTGTCTTTGGAGAAGTGCAGATCTTGGTTCCAATGGTCTCCGATATTTCTGAATTGCGTATTGTTCGGGAAAAGACTAGAGAGATTAGAGAAGAGTTGGAAAAAGAGGGGATAGAAACGGCCCCTATTTCTATTGGCTGCATGATCGAAGTTCCCTCGTCTGCGATCATTTGCGATGCATTAGTGCAAGAGTCGGATTTTGTATCGATTGGAACTAATGATCTTGTACAATATGTTTTGGCTGCAGACCGGAGCAATCCGGCCGTTTCTGATCTCTATTTTGCAACCCATCCGAGTATTTTGAGGCTGATCCACATGATTGTGACGTCGGCAAATCGGTTTTGCAAACCGGTTATTGTCTGCGGTGAGAGCGCTGCAGACCCCATGATGGTCCCCGTACTCCTAGGACTTGGAATTCGAGAGTTTTCTGTTTCTGCCCGTCATATCCCTCTTGTCAAACACACCATTCGCAAATGGCGTATTCTTGAAGCTTGCAGGCTCGCTGAGCAAGCATTAGAATACACCGTTGCCCACGATCTCAGGCAGTTTTTAAGCGCTGCAACCGACGCAATCGTTTAGAAAGTGTCTCTAAATCAAAAGTTCGTAAACAGATTTTTAGAATCTAAATCCTGGTATTTGAGGCATGTCCGACTGCGAGCTCTCGATTTTTCGCGCGGCATCTTCAAAAGCAGCGAGGATGAGATCTTGAAGGCCTTCTACATCTTGAGGGTTGACGCAGTCGGGATGAATGGCGATTTTTTTCATCGTTTTTTCCCCGTCTAGAACGATGGTGACGAGTCCATTGCCAGCTTTGCCTTCGACTAGGGTGTTTTTAAGTTGGTTTTGCATTTGTCCGAATTGCTCTTGCATCATTCGGGCTTGCTTTTTCATTTTGGAGAATCCGCTTCCCATAAATCACCTCTTTACATTTTAAGTGTCCCTTCTAACTCCACGGCGGCAAAACGCATCATCGTTTCATAATGGCTTGCATGTTTTTGAAGGGGGGTGGGTTGATTATTCTGTGGAGCAAATACGCTAGGCGCGTCAAAAACTTTTTCTTGTTGCTCTGCGGCGGCGGGCTTTTCCTCGATGGGCTCCGGAGTAAATACGCTAGGAGCCTCCTCGGGGAAAGAGGCGGTCCGAGGCTCTGCTTCGATTGGAGGCGGCTCGTTGAGCTCTGGAGCGAACACGCTGGCGCTGATAGGGGGGGCTTCGGCAGCGCTCTTTTCTTGAACAGGAATCGGCTTCTCGATAAATATGCTGGGAGTGGCAGTGGCTGCTTGTTGGGGCTTTAACATCGAGCGGGGCATTTCGATGTCTGTTTTTTCTATCTCTTGCGTGGGCACTTTCAGCGTGCTTTCCGAGATTTTCATGGTCTCTTCTAAGGCGTGCAGACGGCGGACGGCGGTCAGCTGAGACAGAGGGCTGAACCGCGTTTGAGATGTATATGGGCCGTTTCAAGAGTGACGCGCGGGAAGGGGCGCTTGTGCATTGTTTGCTCTGCGGTGACGAGCAAATCGAGAATGTAAAGGGCTTGGGCCGGCGTATAGAAGGAGGCCGCCTTCTCATACCGTTTTATAAGATGGAGAGGCAAAGAATCGATACCGACTGTTTTACAAAGGCAGACGCAGCGGTAATGATCGACCAGTTGCTCTAAAAAATGGGAGAGGTCCTTACCGGTCCGGAAAAGTTTTTCTACAAGTTCGAAGGCATAAGCCAAATGGCAGTCTGCAAAAGCCTGGTCTAGGGCAGAAAAGTGTTCTTCAGCCACAAGCCCTAAAGCGTCTCGGACTGTGCTTGCTTGAATAGAGGAAGAGGAAAAGCAAAGAATTTGGTCGAACAAAGATTCTGCATCGCGAAGCGATCCATCGGCAAACGACGCGATGAGATGAAGAGCTTCAGTTTCTACTTGGCGCCCCATGTCAGCTGCTATATCGGCCAGCTTATTAGCGATGAGATCAGGATCGATCCTCGATAGATCGAAACGCTGGCAGCGGCTGATGATCGTGGGCAGAACTATATGAGGTTCTGTTGTAGCAAAAAAGAATTTAGCCCTCTGCGGCGGATCTTCTAGC
>DAINNB010000048.1:905-10888 GCA_036736085.1 Chlamydiales bacterium | reverse complement strand
CTTTTATAAAAAAACAAGAAGGAGTCCAGAGGACGCCAGTCCTTTGTTGGGGTTTGGGGCGAAGCTCCATAATGCCAAGATAAAATTTCTTTTGGAGCGGGCGTCGAATGAGTGACTTTTTTGTTTGGAGTGGGTAGAATGGTTGTTTCTTGTCAGTAAAAGAAGGCTAAAGATTTATGCGTACGAAAGTGAAAGACATTCTGCATTGTAGAGACCCTGAAGCGTTGGAAGGCAAGACGCTTACTGTTTGCGGTTGGATCCGTACCGTTAGGGACCAAAAGTCGTTTGCATTTATTGAGTTGAACGATGGGTCTAGCTTGGCGAATTTGCAGATTGTTGCGGATGCGGGGAAGTTGACTGATTACGCAGAGATTTTGGCTAAATTAGCGACAGGAGCATCGCTTTCGGCGACAGGACGCTTGGTGAAGAGCCCGGGGAAAAACCAGGCGCTCGAGATGCAGGCGGATAGCATTGTTGTGTATGGAGAGTGCGATCCGGCCCGTTATCCTCTGCAAAAAAAGCGGCACTCGTTTGAATTTCTTCGCAGCATTGCCCATTTGCGGCCTAGAACGAACACGCAAGGGGCGGTGAGCAGAGTGCGCAATGCTTTAGCTTTTGCGACGCATTTATTTTTTCAGCAAAAGGGATTTTTGTACGTCCATACTCCCGTGATCACCGGGTCTGATTGCGAAGGCGGAGGAGAGATGTTCCGGGTGACTACGCTGGAGAAAGGGAATAATTATGCAGAGGATTTTTTTGGCAAAGCGGCCTATTTGACCGTATCGGGGCAGCTCAATGGGGAAATTTACGCCTGCGCCCTTTCTGATATTTACACTTTTGGACCTACTTTCCGTGCGGAAAATTCTAATACCTCGCGCCACTTGGCAGAATTTTGGATGATCGAACCTGAAATGGCTTTTGCCGATTTGCGAGCTGACATGGAATGCGCCGAAGGGTATTTAAAATTTTGCATCCGCTATATCTTGGAGCATTGCAAAGAAGATTTGGCATTTTTTGACCAGTTTATTGAAAAGGGACTGCTGGAAAGACTGCGGCATGTGGCGGAGAATCCCTTAGTCCATCTGACCTATACGGAGGCTGTTTCCATTTTACAAAAGGAGCCCAAGCAATTTGAGTTTCCTGTAAGCTGTGGCAGCGATCTCCTATCCGAACATGAACGCTATTTGGCTGAAGAGCATTGTAAAAAACCGGTGATCTTGACCGCCTATCCAGCGGACATCAAGGCGTTTTATATGAGGGCCAATGACGACGGGAAAACAGTTGCCGCCATGGACATTTTAGTGCCTAAGATTGGCGAGATCATTGGGGGCTCTCAAAGAGAAGAAAGGCTTGATCGATTAGAGGAAAAGATCAAAGAGCACAATCTCAACCGGGCCGACTATTGGAGGTATTTGGAGTTAAGGGAATTCGGATCCGTTCCTCACGCGGGATTCGGACTTGGGTTTGAAAGGCTTGTCCTCTTTGCGACAGGCATGGAAAACATTCGCGATGTGATCCCTTTTCCTCGCTATCCTGGACATACTGATTTTTAGAGCTAGAAAAGCCTTGCTAATTACATGAGAATTGTTAAAGATTGTGTAAAATAATTATTTAGCAATCTTTTTATGGCCGCGATACAACCTCCTTCTTCTCTGCCTACAGAACCCCATTTTCTGCATGTTGATACTTTAGCAGAACCTCCGATCGATTTAAGTGTTTTTTCTCATTATCTTCCCAATTCTATTGTCCGCCATCGGTTGATGCAAAGTTGGACGATGCGAAAATTTGAGCACCTGGAAAGCCAAATCACCTCAACTTCCAGCATCCTTTTGCAAATTTCTTGCTCTAAAGATGAAGCCGAACTCTTTAAACCCCTCCTTCTCCTATCTAAAAAAGTGAGAAACATTTTTATCGAAAGAAACTCCCTTACCATCCATCTGAATCAACGGCCCGATGAAGAACACCCCCCTGCCGCCCCTAATGAATATAAAAAAAATAAATACCACAAAACTCCTGTCTGCAGCTACTCGATCTACTTCCCTCCTTTGGACACAACAGGCTATGCCATTGCTTTTCAAAACGCCTTGCAGCAAATCTCCGAGGCGATTGAAGAAAGAACCTCTCACTTCAATCTCTACCTTCATGTGATCGATTGTTTATTCATCTCTTACCTTCTTCAACATCTCTGCTCATTTTGCCTCGAACATATTAAGCTGCGCCCAAACTACGCATTGCAAATACAAATCAAAAAAATGGCTTTTGAAGAGAGACAAAAGGCTCTGCTCCAACTCAAAACCTTGTTTGCCGTGCAAGATGTTTCTGAAGAGCTCCCTACGGAAATCAAAACTGTCCATTTCGCCGACGGAGAAACAACTCCTAGAAGCAAAGAAGAAAAACAAAATTCTCCTAAAACTGCTTTCGTTTCCGCTTCTGCAGCTTTAGCTCTTTTTTGCCTTCCGCTAGACACCCTTCTTGAAAACGAAACATTAGAAAATAAAATACATTGCCTGGCCAGTACCTACCTCGCTTACCGGTTGCAAGATCTGCCTCTACATAAAAAGCCCAAAAAAGAAAAATGGGATATACTTTGGCTCGAAACTCAAAAATACCTTCCCAACCTTGTTTTTTCTATAGATAAAAAAACACAAATAGAAATCCAAAAATTGACTTTACTTAAACATATTTTGGAACAAAAAATCTTCCTTCCGACTGTAGACATCCGCCCGGCGTGGCTTATAGACCTTTTTCAAGTCAATAGAGCCCTATTTCCTTCTGACAGTTCGGTTCCCCTCGTCTCCATTTGGATCGACGACCTTCCTTTGCAAATCGACGCTGCCGAAAGCCTTCAAGAAGATGTTTCGCTTATTTATTATCGCAGCTTGTTTCGCGCTCTTGCAAACAGCCAAGGCTTTTTCGATACAGATTACCGTTCTTTAGCTTACACACTACGATACATACGAGAAGATGAAATACCTGATATAAAAACTCCTAATCCAAAATTCTTATTGCTTATGCTCCAAGCAAGCTCCTTTTCTTTTTTTTCTCACGCAAATAGCAGCATTTTAGACATCACCAGGGCTCTACATAAAAACTACAAAATAAAATATATGCAGCCGCAAAAAAATCCCACTTGCGAATTTTTCACCCCCGCTCCCGGGAATTTCACCATCATTCGGACCGCCCTTTATCTCATCTTGCAAAACGAAAAAGAAAAAGGAGAATTCGTGGTGAAATGGAAAGTTTCTTTTTCTAACGGCCAATGGTCCTTTTCTATCCAGATCCCCTCCATTTATCTCAATGGCAGCAACTCGCCTAAAGAGCAGGAAGAAATTTACGAAGGGTTCGATTTAGGAAAGACAGACGAATAGCCGCTCTCTCAAAAAAAATAACTTGCCTATTTCATAAATAATTCGTAAAGATTGAATAAACAAACAATCAACGCGAGGCTGTTATGGCTGCTGAAATTTCTTCCCCTTCCTTCGAGAAAACATTCCCAGGCATTTTAATTTTAAAACATCCCGTCAATCACTTAATCGATCTTACTTATTTCTTTTACTGCATTCATAGCAGCGCTTCGGAACATCGCCTTATGCAAGGATATTCCCTTAAAAAATGGAAACATATTCAACATCAAATTCATTTTACCTCAAGCGACTACCTTTATATACAATGCACAGAAGAGGAAAGACCATTTTTCAAGTCTTTGCTGGAACAATCTTCTAAAATCAAACAAATTCTCGATGAAGAAAGAATATTGACTGTGCAAATCAATCACACCTCAAAACACCAACCCATCTCTTTATCTCCTGGTTACGATGAAGAAAATAAAATCCATAAAGAATCCATTCTCAGCCATTCCCTCGATTTTTTACCGCCCGACACAACGAGATACCCTCCCGCCTTTAAAAGGACTTTAGAGCAAATCTATCAAACGATCAAAGCTGGCAATCCCGATCTATTTGTCTACTTATACGGAGTCGATTGCCTTTTTTTTGCTTACATCCTTCGAAAGTCTTACCGATTCTGTATTCAAGCCGTTTTTTTGCACTCTGACTATGCGCTTCATTTATACATAAAACGAAGCGAAGATCGCTGCTTTTTATTGAAGAGCCTAAAAGAAAAAATGCAAGAAAAACAATTCTTTTTAAAAGATGAGGAGGAAGAGCCGAACGCCCTTTATCTAAAAAAAGAAAAGCTCGTAGAAAAACCCGCCTTTTCGCAAAACGTCTTTTTCTCTCCTTGCAAGGCCCTTAAATATTTCGGGTTGCCTTTGACTGAAATATCAAATCAAACTTATTGCCTTGTCAGCACTTATTTAGCTTATTGTCTACATCAAATCGGAGACAAAAATCCGCCGCGTAAAGACAAATGGAAAGAATTATGGCTGCAAGTTGATGAGTTTCTTCCCGCTTGCCCTTTTCATCAAAATAAAAAGGCAAAAGAAGAAATCCAGCATTTGGCATTTCTCAAAAGCTCCTTAGAAGAGAAAAAATTTTCTGCTGCAAAACAAGCAAGCCCAGGAAAACTAAAAAACACGGATCTTTGCGAAGTTATGCTAAGTTATTTTCGAGATGGCTCAACAGAACCTCTAAATGCCATATGGATCAATCAACGCCTCCTTCAGGTAGACGCGCCAGAAAAGTTAAATAGCGACCTTCCTTTGACCTATTACATCAGCTTGATCAGATCACTGGCGCACAGTCAAAATTTCCTAGATTTCGACTATATCTCTTTTGCCCATACATTGAAAAAATTTAAGCAAGGAGAGTCCATCGATAGAGAAAATCCTGCAAATGACATTTTACTGCTCATGCTCCAAGCAGGCTCTTTTCCTTTTTTTCTTCATGCACATATCACCATAACGCAAAAAATCGCCATACGGCTGCAAAAGAATTACTCCATTAAATACATGAAACCACAAAGAAACGCCACATGCGAATTCTTCGTCTCCTCACCCGGAAATTTTACAATGATTCGGACGGGCATTTACATCATACAAAAAAAGCTCAGCAAAGAAGAGTCCGAACTCAAAGGAGAGTGCGTGATGAAATGGACAGTTTCTTTCTATAAAGGTCAGTGGTCTTTCTCTATTCAATTTCCAGCCGTCCGTCCCAACGAAAATTGCTCCCCGGAAGAACAAAAGGAAATTTATAAGGGATTTGAATAAGAAAGAGCAGAAGACGCTATTTGCTTATTTTTATAGATCCGCGCCAGATGAAGAACGTTATTTTTTACAAATTCCTCGCTCTCTTTCATATAAATCACATGCCGTTTGCGATGATTTTCAATATAAGCATTGAGCTGTTCCATATTATAAAGTTGAGAAAGCTGCCCCACATGGGGATCTACATTCCGAGGAACACTCAGATCAAATACAAGACATCCAGGCACCCCCGGCCCTTCAATAAGATATTTTTCCGCTTTGCTAGCGCAAACAACTAACTCAAAAGCGTACCATGAGGACAAAACTTCCCGTCCTACTACAGAAGAATAGGGCCATTGAATAGAAGAAGGATTTTTCGTGCAAAGAGCAATCTCTCGAACCCCTTTGCGCAAAAAATTAGGGATTAACAGACGATTTAGCTCGGAATACCCAACAAACAATACATTTTGAGGAAGATTGCCTTGAAAAAATTCAGAAGAAAGACGCCATATTGCATGAAAAAGAGAAAAAGATCCTTTTTGCAAAGAAAATCGATTTCTTACATCTTTGCCGATTTTTAAAGCCTTTTGAAAAATATAATGCAAACCCGAGGGTAGCGATAAATACCGGGCCGTTTGCAAATAGGCCACTTTGACTTGTCTTTGGATCTCCGTCTCCGCGACGATTGCGCTGTCTAGTCCCGAGGCCACACGGCATAGATGAGTAAAACAATCGACCCCAAAATAGGAATAAAGACGATGTTCAAAAGATTCTTGAATGAGAGATCGAAGCCAAGCGAGTAAATCACTATGGATCGAGGCGAGATCATCGCCTCCAAAGTAAATTTCCGTTCGGTTACATGTGGATAAGATCACAGTCGGGCAACGAAAAAAAATCCCCTTTTCGCCCGATAAGGAAGAAGCTCCTCTAGCTATTTCCTCCCGCAAAGCGAGATCCGCCGTCTTAAAATTAATGCCCAGTACGCCTATTTGCAAAACGCAAGAATCTTCCAGTAATCGCAACATCTCTCACGCCCCTTTTGTGACCCAAGAATCCCCGATTCGACTGTAATCCTCAGCGAAAAAAAATTCCAATGATTTGCAAACTTGTTGAAAGATGCCACTGAGATCCTTTACACTAAAGGAGGAACCCGAAAGGCACATTATGTCAACCCCCGCTACCCCCGACCCGTCCCACGGCAGCTCGTCCGAACAGCCCGACGCGAACTCTGTTTTAGCGGGCCGCTCCATGACAGGGAGCTGCCAGTACCAGCCCATGACCTTTCTCGGCATGAGCTTTGACGCCGAAGAGACGAAACAGCTCTGGGATTCCATTCTTAAAAGCGTTAGCAGCCAGATATCGAAAGATAACGAAAAAGCCCGAAAGACCATCAGAAATTTCGGAAAAGTCCCCGGCGATCCGGATTACGAAGACTAGAATCGCGCAACTCGTTTGTTTTAAATAACCTGCAAAGCCCCCTCTTCCTATACCACCTAAAATCAACCACTTACGACAAGTTAATTAGCTGTAATTAACGAATCGCCAGTTACTTGACATTTAAATCATTTTTTGATAAAATAGAATAAGCAAGGAAGGTGAAGATGTCAATCGAACCAAATTATAACTACAATACTGATTGGTATAGCAGTCAATATTGCGTTCAGCAGAAACAAGATGCGGTGATCCAGGGGATGAACGACCCTGAGAATCAAAAAGTCCAGAAACAAACAGAAGCCGTCTATAACTCCTATTAAAAGCCAGCTAATACTTGAGGGCAATTCAATTTCTAGGTAAACTGGGAGCCGGTTTTTATGAATCGAGCCCCCTCTTTAACCTTAGGCCCTTATTTATTTCATATTTCCCCTGAGGTAACGGGCCTTCGCATAGATTAGATTTTAAGCGGCCGCTTCCCCCATTTCTCCAGATCTTATTTCCAATATTTACTTGCATCAGGCTTCGTTTTGCTCAATGGAGAGCCAGTCAAAAAAAGGGCATCTCCCCTGCCTACAGATGAGATCGAGGTCTACTTTGAGATCACGCCAGAGCTGACCATCACTCCCGAACCGATGGCTTTTCATATCTTGTTCGAAGATGAACACTTTTTAGCCATCAACAAGCCTCCTGGGCTCGTCGTCCATCCAGCGCCTGGTCATTGGAGCGGAACATTTGTCAACGGCCTTTTGGCCCACTGCAAAACGCTCTCCACTTGCGATGATCCTCTCAGGCCCGGCATTGTCCATCGATTAGATAAAGAGACCTCCGGAGTTCTGCTCGCAGCCAAAACAAGAGAGGCTCATCAAAAAGCGTCCGATCTGTTCGCTTCTAGGCAAATGGAGAAAATGTATTTAGCCATCTGCTGCGGCAGACCAACGAACGGGACCATCAATGCCCCTATTGGCCGCCATCCTGTACATAGAAAAGAAATGACCGTTAGGACGGATGGAAAGGAAGCTGTTAGATATGTTCAAGTGATCGCCTTTAACCACGAAACAAGCCTGGTCCTTATCCGTCCTAAAACAGGACGCACTCACCAAATCCGGGTCCACCTGAAACACGCTGGGCATCCCATCTTAGGAGACCCCGTTTACGGAAACTCCCGCATGAACCAGAGTTTTGGTCCCAACAGACTTTTACTTCACGCCTATCGTCTCTCATTTATCCATCCTTTTACCAATCAACCCATCCAGTTATCAGCCCCTCTGCCGGACGACATGAAAAATTGGGTGAAGAACCTCTCCGAAGGGATTTCCAACCACCTTGTTTCCATATAGCTTTTAAACCTTCTGTATTGTAACATTTGTTAATAAGAGTGGATATTTCTCTTACCAGCTCGCCTACCCCAAATGCCAAGTTTTCGGTTAGACAGAGCGTAAACATTCGATTGACCCCCTATACTTGAGGCGCAGAACATGAAAGAATTCGTTGAATACATCGTCAAAAACCTTGTCGACCACCCAGATAAAGTGCAAATCAATGAGATCGGAGGAACGCACACTCTGATCATCGAACTAGCCGTTGAAAAATCCGACATCGGGAAAATCATCGGGAAAAAAGGGAAAACCATTAATGCCATCCGAACTCTTTTGATGTCGGTAGCAAGCCGCAATGGCATCCGCGTAAATCTCGAAATCATCGAAGAAGAAAAAGAATAATTTTACAGCTTTCAAAGGGCGTCAGCCCTTTGAACCTATCCCGATGAAAAAGGCTTCGCCGATCTTTGAGATAAGTTCTTTCTGTTAAAGAACGGGCAAGAAAGGCGATACCATCGCTTTGCGCGAATTGAGCGTTCCTGCTTGGTATTTCAAGACAATCACTGTTTGCCCCTCTGCTACCCCCTCATTTTGAATTGGAGAAACTTCTAAAAAGCTCTCGGCAAAAATCTGAGAAAGTTCCTCTGTATTCGTCCCTAAAAATTCTACAGCGGGCGTATTATTTTTTAGCCCCGGGGAATTTTTAAAGTTAGCAAGAAAACTCTTAAAATGAGCTAAAGACACTACGCGATGAGGCACACAAATCAGCATCTCATCTTGATGAGCGTATTTGCCTTGCGTAGCTTTGTATACCTCTTCTGCGCTCACAATCGTACTGATCATATGGATATGCAAATCAACTTCTGAATTCTGCGCATAAACCGCCTCTGCTTTTTCGAGCCACGCCAAGCGAATCTGCGATACGTTCTTTTCAAAGAGTTCGATATTTTTGGCAAATACCTTGGTCTGTCCTACGCGGCAGCACCCATTTTGCTCCTTAGTGTCCGCAAAGAGGTTCGAAGGTTTTTTTTGCGCCGCCAAAAGAAGATGCTCATTCACCTCCTGCTCCCGATAGGCATAGACCTGGCGGTAGAGAGAATACATATCTTCGTTTTGCAAAATGCGCTGAGCCGCTTTTTTAGGAAATTTCTGGTCCCTCGGCAAATCATCCACGTGGACGACTTCCACTTCCTCCTGCGAAGCGATCGACTTTAACCGGTTCAAGAGCTGGATCACCATCTCAACGTCCATCACGGAAACTTTACTCAACAGGTCAGTATCATCTAAAATAGCGTAGAGAAAATGGAGGTACTCGATAAATTCCCGTTTCGGATGAACATAAAAATCCCCTTTAGTTTCAGCTGCCTGGCGTCTTTGCAATAGGCGCATCAATAAACGGTGGTCTAAAGAGGTCGAATGATTTCGTCTTGCACGGATCTGCTCATCTAGCTCCGCGGCAGTTTGTCCGAGCAGAGAATAGCGGTTATTAATAGAAATCGCCCGATCGGCCACTAAAGAGTTGCTCGATTGCGCATCGGCGATGATCGCCATCGGGGCAGAGCTTGTGGCTAACATTGACTTATGATGGTCGATCACACTGATCACTTCTAAATAAGAAGGAATCCCCATCTCTTCCCGATTGCAAAAATCGCGCAGAGATACTGTGCCTAAAGAAGTTTTGCGAAAATCCGCCGCCTGGATCACGCCCACTGGGAAAAATCGCCCATGGTCCGGATAGGTCACAGCAAGATAAGGATAGTCTTTCATCTTTTCCCGGATCTCTTCCACATCCGCGCGGACAGTAACAAAGGTAGGGCGCCGACCAAATACTTCTTGCTTTGTTTTCAGCGCAACGTCCAAACGCTCCAAACGATTCCTAATCTTAAAGATCGTCTCGTGCAACGCCTTGACCATCCTTTCCAAGAAATGAAAAATCTTAGGTCTGTCTTCAAACAAAGAACCTGCTGCGTCAAAGAGTTTTTCTTCCTTCATCTGCCCAACGATCTGCTCTACCGTCTGAAAAGTCCCTTCATGCAAAGCCGCCAATCCTGCGCCCAATTGCTCAAAAGTCAAAGAAAATCCCTCTTCAA
>DAINNB010000048.1:0-895 GCA_036736085.1 Chlamydiales bacterium | reverse complement strand
GACCAATCCTTTTTGTTTCAAAGAAAATTCTTTAGCAGGCTCGCAATCTTCCTAACGAATACCGAACAGCTTTTGAAGCAATGGCTCAATCTCTTCTACATGCAAGTTTTTCTTCGCAAACAATGAGATGATGAGCAAATGAAGCTGATTTTCAAACCAGCGAATACATGTGCTAAGCAAAATAATGACTTGCTGAACGCTCTCTACATCTAAATGGCGCCAATCTCCAAGATAAAATCCTTCTTCATCGACCAACACCACAGCGTTTTTTTCCCGCTCATGGTCGATGTTCGTTAATGATGTGTCCAACGTCGCCCTAATAAAACCTTTTTGAGAAAGCAAATCATTTCCCGTTATGCTCAACGTTGTTAAAGTTTTTGGCAGATGGGTAAACACCGCCGAGCCAAAAAGGTCCCTAAAAATCCAATCTATTTCTATTTGAGAAGCAGGCGGTCCGCCTGGAACGTTCCAAACATGAAGGCCGCTCGTCACGCGCGCTGCAAAAGCGTCTAGCCACCCCCAAAATGAAGCGACCGTCGTATCCAAATCCGGAGATTTATGGGCAGTGACAAAATGGGTCCCCTCATACACCTTCCCCATACCGATCGGAAACAACACCTGATAATCGCTCCTCTCCACCCACTTGCCGGCAATTTTTGCCCGGACACGGTAATTCTCTTCAAAGCTCAACCCAGAGGCCAAATTAAGCCAAAGCTCAAAACTAGTGAATGTATAGTGATGTAAAAGCTTTTCCCGATCTACGCGCTCGACAAACTCAAGCACATGGGGCAACAAAAAACAAGGCTCAGACTCTTTTTGGATCAAACTCAAAAGCTCTCGGTTGATCAGCTCGCTCCTCTTCCGATCGACAAGCCCTCCGAACTCTTTCGTCTCA
>DAINNB010000047.1:0-11105 GCA_036736085.1 Chlamydiales bacterium | reverse complement strand
TTCACAATCGCATGAGCGCCAGAAGCTCCGCCCAATGTCTCCCTACCGGAATATTTTAAGCGCCCCGCCGGGTACAAAATAAAATTCTCCCCCTTCTTCACCACTTCCGCCACCTGGTTCAATGACTGTTGGGCCTTATACACCTTGTATTGGTTCACAGAAGTATCGAAATTAGGAATAGAGATCGCCTTTGTCAGCTGCATCAGAAATTTCAAGGGCCCCATGCGGTAAATATACTCAATCACCAGCGGTCGCATCCTGTACTTAGGCCAAAAATAGAAAAAGAGCAAAGGGGGATCCATATGGGCTGAATGGTTCGGAAGAAATAATATCCCCCCATCTAGCTTCGCCTGCAAGGCCTCAAAGCACCCTTTCGTCCTCACCTTATATCTCAAAGAAAACAGCCCCCGCGCTAAAAAACTAATCACAGACCAAAATACATAAGACATGCAAGGACTCCTTCATCTAAAATCACGCCCCCCGCTAATCATTCAGCGCCGGGAGCGCACTCCTGCCATTTTCTCCTTTAGCCTCGTTTTGATCCAGGATTTTTTACTCAATTCCTAATCAACTCCCTAAGAATCAAACCATTTTTTATTGTTGAATAATTAATAAAATTAATATATAATTACATTAACGGACTAAATTAACATAAGAAGATGTAATTATGGAAATTCATTCAGATCCACATATTTCCACGCCTCGAAGCGAGACTCCCAAGGAAACTCACGACTCTCTCCATGCCGTCGCAAACCTCATCAGCCACGCATGGAACAAATCCCGCAACACAACGCACCACTCGTAAAGCAGTAGGGCTTCGCCCCACGCCCCACCAAAGGACTACGTCCTCTGGACTCCTATTTTGTTTTTTTATAAATCATCTTCCGCTCCGGAAGATGATTTATAAAGTCAATTAGGAGTCCAGAGGACTTTAGTTCTTTAGTGGGGCGTGGGGCGAAGCCCCGCACAGAACTCGTCTTTCTTCTCGACATTTATCAAAAAAGTTTTTATAGATGAAACAGATGGGCCCACAAGGAGAAAAACATCATGGAAATAAAGAAAGCTACAGATTCTGTAAAAATTGATCTTCCTGTTCAAGAGAGGGAGCTCCGTTGTCTTAAGGAGCATGTGGTAGATACGGCAGAAGAGGTATTTTCCCACGCTTGGGTACCTGGGCTAATGGGGGGGATGGGACATCATATAGTGATCGCGCATATTGAAGATGGAGCTTCTAAAAAGATCTCAAAAAGAGGGCTTGAATTGGGCATTCACAGAACGAAAATTGAAACAACCTCGCACAATCCTCAGCATAAAAAACACTAACGCCTGACAAATTCGGGCGTATAGTCGATGTGGGGGGAAACGTTTTCGACGCGGAAAAGCGGATCGATCGACATTTTCATCCCCTCATTCCATTTTACAAGAAGCTCTTCAGTTGTCATGAAATGGGATTGGCGGCAATCGGAAAGATTGACCATATTTAAGGGCAGGTTCACGATTTTCGACTGTTCGAAGCAAAGGCCGATGGCGCGTTTCGGTTGATTTTGGGCCCAGCTTTGTTCTAGACGATTGGGATGTTTATAATTAAGACGGCGAAAAGCGGCCTCTACGTCAGCTTTTCGGTAAATGGTCATGTCGAGAGTGTGGGCAAAGGCCCAATCATGCTGCGCCGAGGAAAAATCCCAGGCGAACATTTTATCTCCTAGGGAAAGATGAGGGGGGATGGCCTGCGGCTGATCGATCATATAGCAGTGGTTTACGTGGGCTCCTAGCCTTAAATAAAATCCATAGGCGTTCGTTTTTTCCATTGCATCGATACAGGAAGAGAGATCGACGAAATCTTTGACGACAATATCGTCTACTGCGAAAAGGACATAGGGAGAAGAAAAATCTTTTAAGGCTTGCAAGACCAAAGGTTTGAAATCTTTATGGGGATTGGACGATTGTTTGAGCCAATTGATCGAAGGGAAAGCCATTTGAAGCTCTTCATAGGCTTTAGCGTAACGCTCGTCGCTGGCTCGATAAATAATCGAAAGCTTAGATAGGCCCGACATGTACTGGCGGATCGATTCTAATAAAGCGTAAAGCTGGAGCGGTCTATCGTAGGAAAAGACGAGCATGTCCGGTTTTTTAGACGGGGCGATAGGTTGAGGAATTTCTGAAAGGGGCTCGGAAGTGGAGAGAAAAGAAACCACGTGTTTTTGCTTTGTCGATGGACTGAAACAGGCCTGATTGACAAATAAAAAGGGATCGGAAAACTGCCTAATCCGTCCTTCAGCTAAATTTCGAAGAGACAAAAAACATGCCTCTTTTGCATGGGCTGGGCGGCCTTCAAAAAAAAGGTCACCGACAGAAGTTCGTTTCAGTAAAGCGGCATAAAAGGCAAAAAGTCCTTCCGACCCATCGATCTGAAACTGCGGATAGGCCATGGCAGAAGACTCTGCGATCCATACATCAGGATTTTGAAACGCCGCATTCAGCCTAAAAAGGACTCTTTCTTGCGAGAGCCAATCTTTGGCTTCAAGAGGGATCACAACTTCTCGGTCCGAGCAATGTTCCATCGCTTGGTATAAAGAGGCGCAAAAGCCGAGCTTTGTCTCATTGCGCATCAAGATAACCCGGCTATCTTGAGCGGCGCTCATCACAAATTGCTGGGCCCTCTTATACGTTTCATCAGTCGATGCATCATCAATAAAGATAACTCGATAAGCTTCATCATCTTGAGCGAAGATCGATTCCAACGATTTCTCGCACCAAGCAGCTTGGTTGGAAGCGTAAACAACAAAAGTAAACAGCTTATGCTCCTTTAACGGATATTCCCTTTCAGGGTGAAACTGTTTCTCTTCTCGTTTTTCTTTTTTTTGAAACGTTCCTTCCCCCGTTTGAAAACCGATGTAGAGAGCGGATAACGAAAGTAAAAAAAAGAAGAATTTATTCACAAGAGGCCTCGTTTTGCATAAAATACAGCAAAGGATCGTAAGAAGCGAGGGAACGGATATAACGCTGCGTTTTCATCAACATCTCGCCATCTTCCAACGGCGGCATCTGTTTATTGGCAATA
Organism: Chlamydiales bacterium; assembly: GCA_036736085.1. Lineage (GTDB taxonomy): Bacteria > Chlamydiota > Chlamydiia > Chlamydiales > SM23-39 > SZAS-17. The sequence goes on along the minus strand of DAINNB010000047.1, from coordinate 8,044 downwards.
TACAAAATTTCAGGGATGAACTGAAAATGATCGCGGGCCAACTCCAAAAGCGGCGGCATCACAGCCAGTTCTGAACCCGCAGAAAGAAAGGCTCCTTGGTAGGAAAAATCGGCAGGATCGATGCATTTAAACAGTCCTGCGTAAAAGGTTTTAAGATGAGACGCCACAAAAGCATGTCCCCGAAACCCCTTTTGCTTCCATTCTTCATATTGAAAAGGCGCTGAAGACCCCAAGCGATAATCGGGGTATTCCCGATATTGTCCATAGGTCATCCATAAATCTGGATCAGCATAATAGCTGTTCAAACGGCCTAGTACCCACTCATGCGCCAGCCAATCCTTCCCTTCGACCCATACCACGATCTCATCGTCCGCCGCCTCTCGAAGCACAGAGCATAGATGTGCAAGCTGTCCAACGGGCTCTTCTCCCCGGACCAGCAAAACTCTCTCTTTCATTCCGCTCGACTCGACCAAATCCTTGACGAAAGAAAAGCTCCCATCGCTCGAACCATCGTCTACATAGACCAACCGATAATGAGGGTAAACTTGAGAAAAGATCGATCGGAGAGTTTTTTCCACAAAAGCGCCATTATCGCGCCCAATAACGACCACGACAAAAGACTTTTGCTGCAAAGGATACTCAGTAGCTCGAAATCCATGGTCCAGTGTCGAAGACACGCGGCTCGAGGAAGAAAAAGTCTGGCCCTTCCTCAACTGCCCGAAATGGAACGCAGCCGCAAACACGACACCAAAAAAAATAAAGGCCAACGCAATTTGTTTCACACTTGCTGATTTTCTCTAGAAGATCTGTTCCTCGCAAGCATTTTCTTCAAGAAAGATTGGGGCTCCGCCCCAAACCCCGCTAAAGGGCTTGCGCTCTTTAGAATCCCCCTTTTTTGTATTTTAAATTTTGCTTGATATGAGAAAGTTTTTCTTTTAGAATCCGCGCTCTTTTTTTAGAGGGCGTATGTTGTATCTGGTGCTATTTATTTGTTTTTTCTCCTCTTTACTTGCGGAGCGTTCGACAACTTCTGTGACTGAAAACGATCCTTCGTGCTTTGTCGAAGGGGTCAATATGATCACGGGCGATTTTTGTATTTATGACGATTTTCTCACAGTGCAGGGCGCAGAGCCCATTCAGTTTAGAAGCACCTATATGACCAAAGGACTTTTTCTTACAGGGCATGAACATCTCATCGCTACGTTTGTTTTATTTTCTAATGCCATTGAACTCATGGAACCAAATGGTACGTCGGTCTCCTATTTAGACCGTGAACACAGACATGGGCCGATTGGCAAAGGTTTTTACGGGCATCCTGAAAAAAAGAAACACTGGAAGTCTTTTACCTATCGCAACTCAGAGTTTCATCAAAACTCTCAAGGCGTTTCGAACACTGCGTCTGGGCGCATTTCAGGGCAAACGCATTTAAAAAATCAACGTATCGTATTCAATCCAGAAATCGATCCAGAAGGAAGAAGCTTTCAGCTCTATGCCTCCGATGGGACGGTCCGACGGTATGAAGGACTTAAAAATCAGGAAAAAGTCAAAGTCCCCTGCTCCGGCATCTTTAAAGATGACGAAGAATATCTCGTCTATCGCTACAAACTCGTCTCGGAACATCTGCCCAACGGCCATGTGGTCCGATATAACTGGGGCAAGGACAACAAGCTGTATGACATTCAGACAACGGATCTCTCCGGGAAAAAAATTTTTGCCCAAGTCCGCCTACCTCAGATCTCGAAAGACAATCCCCAATCTAAACTATCGATGACAGGAAGCGACGGGAAAACAATGACCTCCCACTATCAACCTTCTTCTCTCAAAAAACAATGGGTCTATGCCTCAGTCATCCCTCCCGAGCAGCCCAACCGCTCCTATCATTGGACCTCTAGAAAAAGAAAAGCGGAAAAAGGGAGCATTGATTTTCCCTATCTATCGTGTTTGTCCCAGCCCAACGGCAGAACGCTCCGCTTGCATTATGATGAAGGAGACAAAGATGGCATTCCTAGAGTCTCATCTTTATCCTCTCCAGTCGGCAAAGAGGCTTCGCCCCTCGTAACGCATCAATTTTTCTACGGCAAACAAAGCTCTTATGTCCTCGATATTGATGGGAATAAAACAAATTACGAGTGGAATAACGAAGAAAGGCTGGTCGCCATCAGTAAATTCATCGGCTCCGATACACTTCATAGCAAAGAACATTTTGTCTGGAATGGGACATTTTTGGTCTGCAAAATTTATTTCAACGAACATAAAGAGTGTCTTCATGCCCGCACATTAGCATATGATGATTGGGGCAACGTCATTAAAAACACTCTGCATGGCAATCTGTCCGGACAAGGACCATCGCCAGAGCTCGATGAAAAAAAAATACCCCTGCCGGGCTGCGAGTCTTGCTCTACGAATAGCGTCTTTAGCCAAGATGGGAAAAATTTGCCGCTCAGGATCGAAGATCCGAATGGACTCGTTGTCCTTTTCTCCTATTTGCCTGGTACCAACCTTATCAAAACCAAAACTCTCTGCGAAGGAGAAACCGCTAAAATCTTCCATACTTATGAATATAACGAAGATTTTTTATTGATCAGCGAAGAGATCGATGACGGCGTGATGAAGACAATCAAGCGGATCTCCCCTAAACAAACAGATCCTTATATCGGAATGCCCGAAGTCATCGAAGAAAAATATATCGATGGCGACAGAGAAATTTTACTCAAAAAGACAATCTTGCATTACCGAAAAGGGGGGCTCATCGAACACAAAGATGTGTACGATGCAAATGAAGTATTTCAGTATCGCCTCTCCTATGAATACGATGAAAAAAACCGGATCATTTCAGAAACCAACCCGATTGGCCAAAAAACCAAGGCGTCCTATGACCCTCTTGGCAATCGATGTTTTTACCAAGATATGAGCGGCAGATTCGAGCAAACAAGCGTTTATGACTGCGCCAATCGGTTAACAAAGAACATTTGGACGGGCGATGGCGTGACATTAACCAAAGAAAATTCTTATGACACCAAACACCATCTGGAGTGGGAAAGCGATGAACGGGGCCATAAAACCTACTATAAATATAATCTTTTGGGCCAAAAAATCGAAACGACCTTGCCTGCTATTAGAACAGAAACAGGCGAACTCATTACACCGATCATCAGGCAAGAATACGACGCGTCGGGCCATGAAATCCTCAGAATCGATGCTGAAGGGCACCGAACCGAGACAAAATACAACGTTTACGGCAAACCGATTCACATCATCCATCCCAATGATTTAGAAGAACGTTTTATCTATACCCTCTCAGGCGATCTGATCTGCCACGTCGACACTGCAAATATAGAAACTCATTATGAATACGATTACCTTCGGCATATCATCAGTAAGGCTACTTATGCAAAAGGCCAAGAGCTCGCTAGAGAAACAAACCGCTACATCGGCCATCACCTCATCAGCACAACCGATGCCGAAGGCAATGAGACGATGTATAGCTACGACAAAGCTGGCAGAAAAATCTCTGAAACATGCGGAGAAGAAACGTCATTTTATGAATATGACGCTCTAGGAAGAGTCTTTCGCATCCGGCAAGGAGGCGAGATCACCACAAAAACGTTTGATCTGTTAGACCGCGTCATTCAAGAGGAGCAAACCTCTCTTTCAGGCGAGCTGCTCAAAAAGATCCGTTATGGATATGACTCTGCCGGCAATAAGACCTCGACGACCTTTTTTGTTGCAGACGGGATGTCTCAAGAAACATGCCTCTACGACGCATTAAACCGCATCATCGAAAAAACCAATGCAGATGGTTTTCAAGAGAGGATCTCTTATGAAGATGTACTCAATGAAGAAGGGCAAAAAGTCCTTCAAAAAACCCACACAGACTCGCTCGGGCTGCAAACGATAGAGACGTTTGATACGCATGGGCGCCTTTCCAAAATAGAAAAAAGAAAAAGCAAAACCCTTTCGCTCACTCATAAATTTTACACCCCAAAAGGTCTCTTGGCCCTGCAAGTCGACACGATTTTTTCTCCCAATGGCACGTCGAGAGAAAGCCGCGTCCGGTGGGAATATGACGCTATGGGCCGCAATATTAAACTCATTGAGGCCGAGGGAACTCCTGATGCCAAAATCACTCATAAAGCCTATACGCCCCGCGGCGAGCTCGCCAAGCTCACGAAACCAGACGGCACGGAGGTCTTTTATACCTATAATGATCTCAACCAGCTTATCTTGATCCATTCATCCGATGGCACAGTGCACCACGAGATGTCCTATAACCGTCTAGGCCATCTACAAACAAGCGATGGGCTAGTTCGAAAAACCGATGCCAAGGGCCGCGTCCTTTCTGAGACATTTCCTTTAGGGCATTCGATCCAAAACACATTTGATTCTTCAGGCCGCAGAGCTTCTTGCCAGCTTCCTGAAGCTAACTGTCTCATCGAATACACCTATGAAGGACGCAACCTATCCTCCATCTCGCGCAAAACGATGGACGGGCAAGAAATCTATTCTCACCATTATCTCAAACGGGACCTCTCCAGACATCTTCTAGAGGAATCGCTCATCGGCAACCTAGGACTCATCAAACACACATTCGACCGAATGTCCCGAAGGGTCCAAATCCAAGCGCCCTATTTTTCCCAGCAAATCCTCGAATTCGATCCGGTAGGCAATATTTTATCCATGCGTCTTCAACAGGACATCTCAACCTATACATATGACGATCTCTATCAGCTTACAGAAGAGACAGGCCTTTTCGCCCACCATTACACTTACGATTCGATGAAAAACCGGCTCAGCAAAGATGAAGAAAACTACGAGATCAATGCACTAAACCAACTGATATCCCACCTAAGTTATAACACAAACGGCTGTCCCACCTCTCTAGGGACAACAAAATTTATCTACGATGCGCTCGATCGCCTCATTGCGATCATTACGCCCAACATGGTCCAAAGATTCGGCTATGACTGTTTGCACCGCTGTCTTTTCAAACGTACTGTTCGAAGCAATACGCAGCAAACCCTCTATTTTCTATACGATGGACAAAAAGAGATCGGATCTTTTGATCCAACCCTCGCCATCCAAGAGCTCCGTATTCTAGGAGCTACTCCCGAAGCCGAGCGAGGCGCCGCGATTGCCGTAGAACTAAAAGAAAAAATCTTCGCTCCCCTCCACGATCTGCAAGGCAACCTGACAGCGCTCATCCCCCTCGATGGGACAAAGCCAAGCTTTTATCGCTTCAGCGCATTTGGCGAAGAGAAGATCTACGGATATACCCTCAGTCCCTGGCGCTTTTCTTCCAAGCGAAGCGACGCAGAGACAAACCTCGTCTACTACGGCCGCCGGTTCTACATGCCGCTCCTAGGCCGCTGGCTGATGCCTGATCCCGCTGGATTTACGGATGGGATGAACCTTTATGCCTATTTGCAAAACGCTCCTTTGACCCAGATGGATTTGTACGGACTATTTACTAAGAGTATAGGTAACAGCCAACCTTACTCCTGGAATATGTCTTTCAAAGAATATGCGGGGCAAAGAAACTCCTCTTCATTTACCCGAGATTTTTTTACAAATCAAAGATGGTCATCCCCTTCTCCGCCCCCCACATATCAATCAAAAATCTTTCCCCCTTTAGATCCAAAATCTACAGGCTCGCCGCACTATGTGATTAATGGGATGTTAAATACGGAAGATGAGGCGCTGGAATCAGCTTGGGCAATACATAGGACATTTAAAGGACTGTCCAATGTTATCCCCGTCTATTCTGCGACAAAAGGACTTATCAAAGATTTAAACTCGGTAAGAGAGTGTATCTACAACCCTTCTTATACCAATACATTAATTAAAAAATTCAAAATTGAGTTAATGTATGCAGCAGCGGAAATGGATCGCCTAAATGACAACAGGAAAATTTTTATCAACGGATTTAGCCGAGGAGTTGGGGAAACTTACCATACAGTGAAAGATTTCCCTGCTGAAGTCAAAAATCGCTTGATCATTACTTGCTGCGGAGGCATCTTGGTGATGCCTCGAGATTGTGGCTTCATCGTGAGAAATTATATTTCTGAAGGCGATTGGGCTAGTAGAGAGTTGAATGGGCTTAGAGGAGACTATGAAGAGATACAAGAGATGCTAAAAATGCACTGGAAGCATGCACATCTTGCAATGCTCCCCCAAAAAGATTCAAATGGACTTGGAGATCATTTTTCACAAAGCAAAACATATCATGAACCACAGGGTACAGACATTTTTGATTTATACAAAGAACATGGAATAGCAAAATGAAGGTTTTATTGATTTTTTTCATTCTTTCTTTTTTCGTTTCTTGCTCATTAGGAGATGGAAGAGATTATTCTTACCAAGACACAATGAATGTTATTTATGAATACAATAAAAAATTGAGCAAGGAAAAGTCTATTGAACTATGTGCCTACGCTTTAGATTATGCTGGAAAAGATAAAATATATGATGGAAAAATTCATGTTCTTGATCTTGCGTATTCAGTGGACAAACGTATACAGTATAAAGAAGCCAAAGAATTGTTTTATGAAATTGTGGATGGGCTACTAGAAAAAATAAACAATACAGAATATTTAAGAAAGTATTTCTATCACTATCCTGTTGGTTACGAAGATTTGTATTTTCGATTGATTTTTCACAAAGACGGCGGAAGCCTATTAAAAACAGGTGACGTACTTCACATTAGTGTAATGAACAATAAAATATTGATTAATATTTTAGAAGAAGATGGCGAGGTAAGAGCAAAATATAGAGAGATAAATCCTAATATATTTATTCTGGAGGATTTTTTTTCAAAAATTCTTACAATTACTGAACAACCGCACGCTGAGTCAAAGTGAAGACATTTTCTGTGGCGTTGTTGCGTAAATAGCTACGGGTGAAGATCTTCTTCCTCTAAGAGTCTCGAGTCTATAATTTTTTTTGCAACAAAAAAACATTAGGCTCGACATGACATCCAAGAAAAAAGACAAATACTGCACCCGTAACTGGAAAGAATATAACGCATCTTTGGTGAATCGGGGAGGCATCACTTTCTGGTTTGAGGAAAAATCTGCAGAAAAATAGACCTCTTGCGTAATTAAGACGTTTTTCATCGCTTTCCCGTCAACAGATGCTAGGAAATCTTCTCCATTCGTTAAACCCTGAATCCAATGCTCAAAAGCTTGCTGCAGCTGTTCTGGTTTGAGGTCATTGAGTGTCCGCCGAATCGTAGTTGGGTCTGGTGGTTTTGGGCGTGTAAATCCTAGAGGATCTTTGACCTGCCTCCAAATAGGTGTAAAAAAAGCGACCATGTGTTCAATAGCGACCAATCGACAGGTAAAACCTAATAGGACGAACTGTAAGACAGACTGAAATGGGTGGCGAACTCCGCGTTTTTTTACGTGGGTCGGGGATTGTTTTAAGACACTCGAAAAGCTTCATAATACTCACTCAAAAGGAGGTAAAAAAGCGAGCAGTATACATCAATTCAAAATTTTATGCGACTTTGCAGGCGTCCTGACCTCACGCCGGGTTAAAATGAAGGAGTTCTCTACTCATGCTATTTTTTTGTAAGGTCTTATACCATTCCAAAAAAATAAATTCATAAATTTAATTGACAGAGTCTACTAGACTATTTGCCTCTCAAAAAAGGTGTTTATCCGCGGAAGAAAGGCTGGGGCTATTAAAAACCTCGAACAATACGATTTCGATAAATTATCCAAGACACAGGGCAATTCCAGGGAGAGAAAAAGGTACCTCGCCTTTGCTGATATCCGCGATGCTAAAACTTTACGGAAGCTGCCGCTGCAATCAGAATCAAGCTGAGGACCTTGATGAATTGGGTTAAACCATTTAAAGAACAGGGAATTGATGGGTTAGTGGATCAGGCTGGAAGAGGGCAAAACCTTGCTTATCTCCAGAAGATAGGGCTGCATTTAGGCAATCAGTCTTGGAATTGCACAGATAAGACTCATCAAACACACATTCGAGCGAATGTCCCGAAGGGTCCAAATCCAAGCGCCCTATTTTTCCCAGCAAATCCTCG
>DAINNB010000046.1:0-11149 GCA_036736085.1 Chlamydiales bacterium | reverse complement strand
CAATAGAACTCAAGGCTAAAGGGCTTTTATATATCGGCAAGGAAGGAAGAAGACACTTTTTCATCCTCTCTAAGCTAAGGTTTCCTGAGACAAAAGCCACCGGGCGCGCTCCGAACTCCGGGTCTTGTTTAGGGACGACGACAGCTTCCTGAACGCCAGGGATTTCCAGAAGATAGCGCTCAATTTCTTCTGGCTGAATATTTTCTCCGCCAGAAATAAACTGCCAGTCCTTCCTACCTAAAATCTGAAATCCTTGGACAGGATCAAAATGGCCTCTATCTTTTGTCGCAAACCAAGATTCAGGAGGCTCGATGTTCCCATCATGCCAATATCCTTGGAACAAACATTCTCCGCGAACAAGAATTTCTCCATCATCTGCGAGCTTGATCTCTCTTTTGGACAGAGCAAATCCCAAATAGCCATTTGTTGGATGGCGCTGGGCCAAGACCATCGATCCCATTTCGGTCAGTCCATACGTTACAATAACAGGAAGCCTTTCAGGATAAGAATGAACAGGAGCGCCGCCTAAAAGCACACAGCGAAGCGTTTTGTAAACAGGCGTTGCCCGGTAAAGCTGCGTCGGGACGCAAGACATATGAGTAATATGAGGCTCTTGAAGAGCCGCCACCATCGCAGCCTGGGCTAAAACGCAGCGCATAACAACCCCGATGCCGCCGACATGAAATAGCGGCAAATTGAGCAGCCATCGATCTCCAGCTCGTAAATCGAGAAAAGAAATGGCCGTCTCTGCATTGGTCCAAATATTTTGGTAGCTTAGTACTGCAATTTTCGGTTCAGCCGTAGACCCCGAAGTCATGAGAAATACGGCAGGAAGCGCCGGGCAAACCCTAGAAAAAGAGCTCCGAAGCAGATCTGGGCGCTCATCCTCCAAAATCAAAATATCAGGTCGAAGCCGCTGCACCATTTTTTTTCTCTGCTCTAAAGGAAGCCGTAGATGCAAAGGGCAAGCCGAAGCGCCAAGCCGCCAAATGGCAAAAAACAAAGCAATAATCAAAGGATTTAAATGCGGGGAAAAGGCAACGCGAGAGCCCTCTTTCACTCCCCGACCAATCAGAGTAAAAACCCACCTATCGGCCAGTTCATTTATTTCCCGATAAGACAAACTTCCTTCATTTCCAATCCAAGCAATCTGATTCGAGGAAGCCGCTTTTAAAGGACAACTCATCTGTATCTACTAACAAAGAAAAGGGTTTTATACCGAAACAACTTGAAGAATCGGTTTTTGACGGCGTTACTTTGCCTCAAAATTTCGATTTTCACTCGTGCCTTGCCTCCGGCAATGGTCGTTCGCTCCGAATCAAAATTTTGAGGAGCCTTCTTGTCCAACACCGATTCTTCAAATTGTTTCGGTATAAGGAACTCGTCCCTCAATGGGGTTTGAGGCAGAGCCCCAACTATGAGCCCTTTTTAAGTAAATCGCTAATGATTTGTTGAAGCTGATCATTTTCGACATGCAGCTCGGAAATTTGCTGTTCAAGGGCGGAAATTTCTTGGCGAACTTCTTCAGGAAACGGATCTGTTTCGAGCTGTTTTTGCTGCTGTTCGATTTGAAGTTTTTGAAGCTCTGTGTCAGCACGGAAAAGTTGGGCGCGCGTTTCATGAAGAACTGCGTTTTTCTCTTCGAACTGGGCCTTTAATTGTTGATAGAGAGCCTCTACTTGGGTCGATTTTTTAAGCCTTTCTTCTAATTGGGCTAGATGCGACTCCGTTTCGGAGAGTTTTGCAAGGAGAAATTCTCTTTCAGCGTGGAGAGCTGGTGTTTCTTGAAGAGAAGAAGAAGGGGCTCCTGTTTCCACTTTTTGCGTAAGTCTAGCCAGTTCAGTTTCAGCGGCCCGGAGCCTTTCTTGGAAAAAATTTTTTTCCGTCTGTAATTGCTCAAATTTTTTCAAAGAGACGATCGAAGATCCCAGTTCGGTAGGGAGAGGGGCTGAAAATGTAGTCTCTGCTTTTTTATTTAAACTGGTCAGTTCTAGCTCGGCTGAGCGAAGTCTCTCTTGAAGAAAGTTCTTCTCTGTTTGAAGCTGCTCAAGTTTTTGCAAAGAAGTAAGAGATTGTCCCAATTCTTCTGATAATTGTTGCAAACGGTTTTGCAGCATTTGATTTTCCGACTCCGCGCTCTTCAGCTGTTCATGGAAAGATTGTTTTTCAGCGCGAAGAGCATAAAAGGCTTTTGAAGAAGGATCTTGCTGATCGGCTAGCTGCTGCGTAAGAACCTGCAGCGATTCGTTGAGCATCTGAATCTGTTTGAGACCTTCCTGGTTTTCTTGCAACAACATTCCCCGCTGCGATTCAAGGGATTCTAGACGGCGCTCCAAGCTCTCTTTTTCGGTCTGAAGCTTTTCTAAGGTTTGCTGAGAGATCAAAGAGAGAGCTAATTCTTCAGAAAGCTCCTGAATGCGCACTTCCAATGTTTGCGTATTTGCATTGGATAATTCGAGGGATTCTTGAAGCTTTTGCTTTTCCGTTGTGAGCGCGCGGAAACGATGCGAGGCCGCCTCTTCCTGAGAGGCCAGTTTTTGAGTTAAATGGCCGATCGTCTCGTTGAGCGCTTGCATGCGCGTTTCATCAAGGCGTCGATCATTTAGTTCAGCCAATAGCCGCTTATTTTCTTCTTTTAGCTTGGAGACGGGCTGTCCATTTTCTTCCAACTGTTCTGTCAGGCGAGCGATCGTCTCGCTCATACAGCGCATTTGTTCATGATCGACCCGATTCATGTTCAATTCATTGAGGAGCTGCTCATTTTCCTGGTTCAAACGAGACTCACTCTGAAGACGCTCTATACTTTGGCTCAACTCTTCTCTTTCGGCCATTAAGTAACCAATGCGGCGGTCCCGATCGATTAAAATTTCCGCCATTTGAGCTGATTCCTGCAATTGGCTAGCCGATGTTTTGCGCAGAACTTCATTGAGGATGACGATCGAAGAGAGCTCAGACTGCGTCTCTTCAAGCTCTTTTTGCTTTTCCGCAATTTTTTCCTGTAAAGAAATTTGCTGAGCTTGAGAGGCTTCCAGTAACATAGCGACGTTTTGCTCGAGATGGCCGATCGTAGATCCTTGAGCCTCAGACAAACTATGAAGAGACTGTAAAAGAGAAAAACGTTGGTCGGCAGCTAACGCTGTGATAACAAAACCGCAGGCCAAAGAGCCCTCTAGTCCGAGGTTCCATAGATGCTGGTCCAAAAACCATCCGTGTCTAACAAAAGCAAAAGCGGCGAGTAAAATCATGGTATAAACGCATCCGCGGATTTTATAATGGACGCAAAGGGCCATGCCAAAAAGGGATGCGGCCAACCAATAGAGGAGCTCTTGCTGGTGCAGCCAAACGGCGATCGTGAGCGTACATAAGAGAAACACTGGCCCTGCCAAAAACAGCCAAGGTTCTTCAGAGAGTCCCCTTTTGGCGTTTATAGGTGTTTCCTTTTCGGTCTGCATAATACTTACCTTAACCTTTGAATCGTCCCAGCCACCGTAAGAATTCCTTTGCTTAAGCGATCCATATCAAAATGTTCATTCGGAGCGTGAATCTGGTCTCCTGGCAATCCATATCCCATGCCAACCACATCTCGAAGCCCCATCTCCTGGAGCTGCGCGATGATCGGAATTGATCCTCCCGAGAGGATCCGATGGCAAGGTCTATGCATCACATCCGTATACGCTCCCATTGCAGCTTCGGCCAAACGGGACTCAGCCTGCCCCCTAAAGGCCGGCTCTGCCGACAGCACGCGATAATTTACATCCATACCAGCCGCCGCACGAGATGTCAAAAAACTTCCTACTTGCTCCGCAATTTTTTTAGGATCTTGCGAAGGAACTAGGCGGCAAGAGAGTTTGGCCGTAGCCTGGGCAGGGATAACCGTTTTAAAGCCTGGTCCGGCATATCCACCCGACATTCCATTGATCTCTATCGTCGGCCTAAACCAGTTCGCCTCCATCAAAGAAACCTCCTTCTCTCCCCCAAGAGCGCGGATCCCGAACTTTTCCGCATACTCCTCTTTAGTTTCCCGATAAGAGTAGAGCTTTCTTTCTTCTTCGCTAATGCCATTGACATCATCATAAAATCCAGGCACTTGGACGCGTCCCTCTTCATCCCACAACTTCGAGAGCAGCTCTGCCAAAGCGCGGTTTGGGTTATAAGCAATGCCCCCATAACACCCTGAGTGCAAATCCCCTTTCGAGCCCGTCAAAGTCACTTCCATCGTCACAATACCCCGAGCTCCTAAAGAAATGGCAGGCTCATCAGGCGATAAAAGCCCGAAATCGGGCACAAGCAAATAATCAGCCTTCAGCTGGTCCCTCAGATCGGGCAATACATCGGACAGCCCCTGGCTGCCAGACTCCTCTTCCCCTTCGATACAAAATATCATATTTATCGGCAACTTCTCTTGCAGCTCGTGAAAGGCCAATACCGCAAGGATCGCAAAAAAAATCTGCCCTTTATCATCTAAAGCACCACGCGCATACACCTGGCCATCGCGCACTTCGGGCTCAAAAGGATCGCTGAGCCAAAGTTCCAAAGGATCGACAGGCTGCACATCATAATGACCATAGATGCATAGGGTCGGGGCACTCTCTTTGGCCTCTTTATGCTCCGCCCAAACGAGAGGATGGCCCGATGTTTGAATCAAGCGGGAAGAAAAACCTGCCGTTTGCAGATAATGCTGCAGCCACGCTGCACAAGCTTCCATCTCGGATTTGCAGGCCGGATCAGTGCCGATCGTCTTGAACCGAAGAAAAGTGAAGTAGTCCCGTTGGATCCGCTCTCGGTTTTTCTCTACCCACTGCTTAAAAGAATGCATATGCCTCTCCAGAGTTATTTAGTAGAAGATAACTTTTGATCAAATACTTGTCCTGCATTTTCCAGTAGAAAGGCCGCAAGCATCTCGTCCCCTTCGTAATTCATCTCCACTTCCATTTTCCCATCTCCGGACGGATCACTGCAAGTAATTAATACATAGCAAGCATAGCGGCCGCTGAGCTCCTTTTTGATTTTACTTAACGCCGCATTTTTACTTTGCATTTTGAAAATGGCTTTGCTCATCTTTGCTCTTTGGTTAGAGATTTTTTCGTTAAAAAACACCCCCTCAGGCAATCCTAGGCAGGTTTTTCAAAGAATCGGTAGAGTAAATGACAGAAAGGAGATTTTCGTGCAATCGAAAAACCTATTTCTTCTCTAAGCCAGGGCAATTTAACCCAAAATACCCGATCGCCGCAGAATCATCGCGTCTGAATGATCTGTCCATTTCTTTCGCACACAGGCACGGTGCATTGACACTTATAGCCAAGTGGAGTTTAATAGAAGAAAGTAGGTTGATTATGGCATTTGCAAAAAGAATAGTTCTCTTTCTAGTTTTAAACTTTTTAGTCATTATCATGATCTCAGCGATCTTGCATCTGCTGAACATCCGTCCTTATTTGGATGCAAATGGCCTCAATTACAACTCTCTTTTAGCTTTCTGCCTCGTCTGGGGCATGGGGGGGCCCTTTATCTCTTTAGCTCTTTCCCGCATCATGGCAAAATGGATGATGGGCGTTCAGCTCATCGACCCTAAAACTATCGATCCCGACGCAAGACAGCTTTTGAAAACAGTTTACGAACTGGCCGAATCTGCAGGGATTCCCCATCCTCAAGTCGGCGTATTTCGTTCAAATGAGGTAAACGCCTTTGCCACAGGCCCTACGCAAAGCAGATCTCTTGTCGCTGTATCAACAGGTCTTTTGAACCGGCTCAATTCCACAGAAATCAAGGCTGTTTTAGGCCATGAGATCACGCACATTGCTAATGGCGATATGGTCACAATGACGCTTCTTCAAGGCGTCGTGAACGCGTTCGTCATGTTCCTCGCCCGCGTTCTCGCCTACGTTTTTTCCAACCTCGGTCGCAGCCGCGACAACAGCTCTTCCGGCGGCAGTTTTATGAGCTACATGCTCTTTACCTACCTTTTCGAAGTTGTCTTCATGATTTTGGGTTCTCTTGTCGTCGCCGCCTATTCCCGTTTTCGCGAATTCCGCGCCGACGCCGGAGGTGCAAGACTCACTAGCAAAGAGGCAATGATCTCCGCCCTTCAGGCGTTAAAAAACGTGCAAAACATCAAAGACCCGAAAGCAGATAATCCTGCCATGGCGGCATTTAAGATCTCTCATCCAGCCAAACCAGGACTTCTCCACCTCTTCGCCACCCACCCACCTCTCGATGTAAGGATCCAAAGGCTCAAAGACGGTTATACCGAATAAAGTTGAAGAATCGGCTATAGACGGGAGATCGCTGGCAAAAATCGATTGTCATAAAGGGAAGCGTATTAGCTCAATACTCCCCCTTTATGACAATCGATTTTTGACGATTTGAACCCTCCTAGTAACCAAATTTTAGATCACGTTGGGTATACTAAGAATTCCACTGATCGAAGAACCTAGAAACCTCTTCGATCACAAAAGGCTTGATCGCTTCGATCCTTCAAAAATATGATGAAGGGAGAAATTAGGACACAAAATGAAAGAAATATAGTCAGTGAAAAGAGAGGTCATGAACATTTGAATGTTCAACCGCTCCAAGCCGAAGAAAAACATAAACGAAATCGTGCGCGCGCCCATCCTTGATCCTTCAGGCTTTAGAAGCAGGGCGGCTATAGAGATTTCTTGACGTGTAAACACCTAGCCACTATGATCCTTCGCCCAAACCATAAAAGGAGTTTCTATGGGTTGTATCCAAGAATGTAAAAATTTTTTCAAAACGCTCACAACGGATATGAAAAGGATTGACAGCCCGATGGCAAGAGATCCAGACATTGAGGAGATGAAAATCGAATCAATTGCTTTGCGTATAGCTGGAGTGGTCGGTGTCGTTTTCGCCTCCTGTATAGCTCTTTCGGCGCTGTTTATGCTCCCTTTCGCGCCGATATCGACGATCGTAAGCTTTTCTGTGGCAGCTCTCATAGGAGTCGGATCTCACGACGCCATTCAAATAGGAATAAATGAAAGCAGCCTAATCAGAACACTCGATACGTTAAATGAAAGAGATAGGACGGGCCAATTCGCACAGGCAATCTCTAACGCTGCAGTCCTTGCAAAAGCAGGTCTTAGCGAATACAACGGCGTACCTTGGAAACTCCAAGGCACATGGCTATTTAAAGAGATCGCGCCGCTTCTATAAAAACTGGAATCTCTTCCCCCCTTCTAACAAGCTACATTCCAATTTGGCTTTAAATGTGGGGAAGTCTAAATATGCTTTCGGCAGGTTCATCGTAAATGTACAAGTACGGAAAGAAGGCAAGGCTTGATCTTCCGAGTACAGATGGATATGCAATCTCTGCCCGGGCGCAAGAGAAAAAGCGCCCGTCATCGCAAACACAAACTGTTCAAACCCTTCGTCGGTCGCCTGATGGATCCACTCTACAAGCCATCTTTTTGTCTTCTCATCCGCTGCATCCCATTCAAGCGCGTCCAACACTTGTTGTTTAGAAAGAGAACCTTCAATATGCGTTTGCAGCTGATTAGGAAAATCCCCCTTGAGCTGATGCCACTGTCCCTCTGGTAAATAACAGCTCATCGATTGCATGATAACAAGAGCTGCCATAAGAGTATGATGAACGCGAAAATCCATTAAAAATTCATTTTTTTTATCATCGATCGCCGCTTCTTCATATTCTCTTTCTAACGCTTCAGGAATTCGTCCATCGTCCACAAATTCATCGATCGCTTGATAGACCCGCTCTAAACTTTCTGATGGGAACCCAAATACAGTCAGATATTGGCTTTGCAAATAGATTTTAAGCAGCTTATTATAAATTTCCTTAGGGAAAGGTCCGCTCTCTACAACAAGACGAAGCTCATTCATCTCCTCTTCAGTGAGCGAGTGAACCATAGAAAATAAAACTTCATGGAAATGCATACCGACGCATAGACTTTGATGGTCCATGAGAGCGAAAGCAAAAATAGCTCCGATCGCTCGATAAGAGGCTATTTGCTCCGAATAACTAGAAGAAGAAGATTCGGATAATTGAAGGATATATCGTTTTTCTTGTCTTCGTACAAGTAAAGCGAGATCCCTGCCATCAAAAAGGGCTTTAAAGAGCCTTGAGACAAAATCCCTGGTCAGCCCTCCAGCATCGAAGCCGTGAGAATCTTTATACTGAATAGAAGGGAAAGAAGAATCCGCTTGAATCCTTTCATATAAATCTAAAAGAGCCTGGATAGGATATTGAGAAACATCGTCATAGGCGATACGAAGAGTTCCTTCAAAGCTTCCTCCATTTGCGGCTGCAATCAGATCCACGTCTTGACTGAGCTCTTCAGACACATAAAGAAAAATCTCAGGATCGCTCCGAACAGCACACAAAGCAATCGTCCTATCATTGCGAAGGGGTTCAGAAAGATGTTGAAAGGCCCAACCTAAAGTTTCTTCAATCGCTGTTAGAGCGATCTCTCGATCCGCAGTATTTTGCAAAACAGGGATCAAGATAGCCTTTATTTCATCTTCCAATCCCCCCTCCTCCCAAAATTCGGCTAAATCCCAAAGAAAGGCCAAGACCACTTCCCGATCTTCCCAAAGTTCTAAAGGAACGTACTCAAAAACATAATTATCGTTTTTAAGAGCGCTTATGGCAATTTCTCGATCGCCAAGAAATTCTTCGGAGAGAAAGCAATAACTAGAAGGCACTTCTCGAACATACTCTAAGACAATTTCTCTATTTTTTATATATTGAAGAATCCGCTGATCTTCATCAATTAACCTAAAAGCAAAGACTCGATCTTGAATAAGCTCTTGATTGACATACTGCGACAGCTTCCAATTGTTCCTTATAGCTTCTACTATGATTTCTGCATCAGAAACAAAAAAAAGCAGTTGAGGAGTTCTTTCTATCTCATCTAGCATCCATCTTTGATGAGACAAGATCTCTTCTGAAGCCATTTGAAATCCCATAGGATGATGCCGCATGGCAGATATAATGATCTCAGTATTTTTTTGGAGCTCCGGAGAAAGATAGAGGTAAGCTTTCCAGTGGTTTTGAACTGCGAGCAAACCCACTTTAAAATAGCCGCGAAGCTCTAAAGAAGCGTAACAAAGAGCTAATCCATTTTGCTGCACAGCGGCCGAAACGATAGCGAGGTCTCCTCGAAATTTTCCGGAAGCATAACGAAGAAAAAGCCCATTTTTATCCACAATAGCTAAAACGATTTCAGGATCCTCTACATATTCAAAAACCTCTGGATTTTCCTCCATGATCCATAAAATGATCTCAGGATCTTTAATATATATAAATGCATGAAAATTGTTTCTTATTGCAGCGAAAACTACTTCCGGATCACGACAAAGAGGTTCAGGAACATAACGAAACTCTAATCCATCTTGCTGAAGCGCGGCAAGGACAACGACCCTATCGTAAAGGAACTCTTGAGGAACGAACTGAAGAGATAATCGACCATATTGAATTGCAGTCAAAATCATCTCTCGATCTTTTTGAAGTTCTTTGGAAGCTTGCATGAGGGCCAAAGAATCTTGTCTTACGGCGATCAAGGCAACTACTCGATCGCTGCGAAGCCTTGGAGAAGCATAGCGAAAAGCAAGCCACGTTTGCTGGACCGCAGCCATAACGATGGCTCGATCATCACGCAGCTCTGGAGGAGCATGTTGGAGATTTAATCCGTCTTCCCGAACGGCGAATAAAACAACACCTCGGTCATGGCGAAATTCCTCAGGAACTTCTTGAAGAGAGATCTTGCCCCTCTCTATAGCAGCTAAAATCGAATTCAATGGAGAACACGGACTCTCCTCCTCACTATCAAGAGATGCATCATTGTTTACCTTTTCTTCCTGAAGGATGGGAAATGGATAAGGAACATAACCAACAAAAAAACGCCCATTATTTATAAAATTCATTTTACACTATCTGCTTAATTAAAATTTACAAAATATCTTACAAACAATCACTTCATTCCACAAAATGATTACATTTTCTTAAAAATTAAACTAGAAAAAATGAATAAGGTTAAGATAAAATGCCTCTCTATGAACGTGAAAATGATCGTCTCTTATGATGGGACCCGTTACTTTGGCTGGCAAAAAACTAAAACAGGCTCAAGCATACAAGAAACTTTAGAAAAGGCCCTGTCCCTTCTCTTGAAAAAACCAACCTCGGTTGAAGCAGCCTCTCGGACTGATCGAGGAGTTCACGCAAACGGGCAGGCCGTTCATTTTTTTCTCGACAAGCCGCGGGATCTTCCCCGATTCCTCTACAGCCTCAACTCCCTTCTCCCCTTCGACATTCGAATCTTAGAGATCGAACCGATGCCGGACGATTTCCATCCAACGCTTCAGGCCTTTAGCAAAGAATACCACTACTTGATCTGCAATCAACCGGTCCAAGATCCAAAATATCGCCTTTACTCTTGGCATCTTCATGAACCTCTCGATATAGAGGCTATGGAGCAGAGCTCTGCCGTCTTGCTTGGAACTCATAATTTCGCTTCATTTACAACAATCGAAAGCGAAGATACAATAAGGACCTTATTCGCTATTCAAATCACGGCCCATCCCAATGAGCCATTAAAGATTTGCGTTGAAGGAGATCGTTTTCTCTACAAAATGATGCGGAGGCTAGTGGGGACTTTAGTCGCCGTGGGGAAGAAAAAGTTATCTTCCCAAGAGGTTTCTTCCCTGCTCAGCGCACCGAATCGGGCCAAAGCCGGAATGACAGCTCCCGCACATGGCCTTTTTTTACATAAGGTTTACTATACAAACACACGAGCTTCTCTATGATTTCAAGAAACGATCCTTGCTGGTGCGGCAGCGGACAAAAATGGAAAAAATGCCATTATCCCGCCATTCCATCCTATGAACCTTTAGCCAAACGCTATCTCGATGCCTACGGGATCCTCCTGAAAGCGCCGGAACAAATTGAAAAAATCCGCAAAGCATGTCAAGTCACCTCCGATCTTTTAAGCGAAATTTGCGCCGCAGCCAAAGCCGGCGTCACGACTCTCGAGCTAGATGAACTATCCCGAAAGCTCCACAAAAAATACAATGCAATCCCCGCCCCCCTCGGCAATGGTTAAACACCCTACCCCAACACCAACAGCCCATACCACAACGAAGTAAAATGCCCCAGCATCCCCCAAGAGCCCACCCAACAAGA
>DAINNB010000045.1:0-11282 GCA_036736085.1 Chlamydiales bacterium | reverse complement strand
ATCGTCACCAGGTTAAACTGATCGAACAATACACGGGACAAACTCTCAGCTTCCACGTGATCCAAGGCATGGAACCGCAAATCCAAGAGAAAAAATCTTTCGCCCACCCAAAACGAAAGCCCTCGTTCCGTCCTAAAAGATCCCATTTTAATAAGCCGAGAAGATAATCCCTTCTTTCGCCTACTCGGGGCTTCGCCCCGAACCCGATTAAGGGACTACCGGCCCTTAAAACCTTTTTTCATTTTATATTTTTTAATAAAAAATTTGTTAACAGGCTTTTAAGCCACAACCTACTAACCATAAAATGCTTATTTTCGATTTTTTTGTAAACTGACGCAATATTGAGTCGCTTTTTTCTTGACGCAAAAAAATGTCAATTAATTGTTGACTCAATATTGCGTCAATTTGTATGATGAAGGAAAAAGGAACATTATCATGACGACCGTTTGCTGTTGTTGCAACCAGCCTTTTTTTACAGGAGAGGCTTTTCGATATGGACTACACGAAAAATGTTTCAGGGAATGCTTTGAATTTTATGAAGATTTCGTTGATCTTATAGCTCGCTCTCAATCCGCACCTCCAAGGCCAGAAAGTCAAGGCCCCAAAAATATTAGCTTTTTTCATGGAGCCTATCGTAAATATTCTGCACGCCTAGGAAAAACAAACTACATCTTAAAAGTTCAACAAAAAGAATATCCTGAACTACCTGCAACAGAATTCTTGTCGAATCAAATCTTTCGCAGCCTAAAAATTCAGGTTCCTGATCATTTTTTGATAAAATACCCAGAAGACAATTTGTGTTTCGTCACGAAAATTTTTATGTCGGGTTAAAGACCATCTACGCTCTATCATATTAATCATTTTGATGCTGCCGTAAAAAAATACGACTGTGAAAGCCTTATTGAAATTATCGGAGAGAAAACGCAAAGAAAAAGGGAACAGGAAAGATTTGTCTTCCTTACTTTAGCAGATAGTTTAATCGGTAACCATGACCGCCATGGCCGCAATTTAGCTTTCATTCGATCAGCTAAAGGTATCTGCCTTTCTCCTTTCTACGACAACCCATCTGCACTTGCCTTAGAAGATGCATCTATACTAGGCGCTGATTTACAACCACGAGGATCAATTTTTACAAAAGACTCCGACAAACCAACAATGAAAGATTATGTGTTAGAATGGAAGCGGTTGTGTTATAAGCATGTTATCCAAGGTTTCAAAAAAAAATTGCACCTCAAAACAATTAAAACCCTGATAGAAAAGAGCCACATAATCGAAAAAAGAAAAAAAGCTTTGTTTCATCTTATTTCAAAAAGAAGCGAGGAACTATGCGACCATTAAAAACAATTGGAGTATTTATCTTTTTGAAGAGAAGAAAGACTCAGATACTTGTCGGAAAGTTATACAAAATCGATCAAAAGTTCACTTTTACTTATGAAGATTCTTATCTCAATGCTAGACATAATATTGCTCTTGGTCCCGAATTTCCTCTGACTCAGCGAGAATTTTCCTCGAATACCTTATTCCCGTCTCTTGAAGATCGTATTCCTTCTACTCAAAATCCCGCTTACCCAGAATATTGCTTAGCTATGGGTATTGACCCCAAAGAACAAGACCCATTTATCCTCTTGTCCACGGTAGGAAGCAAAGGACCATCCTCTTTTATTTTTTATCCTATTTTTAAACGGGACATAGCATCTCAAAATATCGTCGAGTTCAGAAATATGCTGGGGCTCACTACCCGTGAATTTGCAGCTATTTTTGAATTTTCTCAAAATTCACTTAACGCCTTCGAAAGAGGTCGAATAACAGGCAGTGAAATATTAAAACGATTAGAAATTCTTCTACACTTCCCTAATGTTGCATTATATTTCTTATTAGTTAACAGCGGACATTTAATTCATGAAAAATGGGTGTACGCAACTGAAAAACTCAAAGAGAGCCTTCAAAAAAATACCGTAACAACTTGAATAATTGATTTATCTAAAAATATAAAAAGAATAAGGGGTTTTAAGAGGCGCGGTCCCTTAATGGGGTTTGGGGCGAAGCCCCAATAGAAAAAAGCTCGCGCCCTTTGAAATCCCTTCTATTTTTGGGAGTTCTTCTTTCGAAGAATCCATTTTTGATTTTTCTTTTGGAAAAATACAAAAATAAGAAGGGACATCAAAGGGCGCGAGCCCTTAGCTCCGATTAATAAATGCTAAACGGTCCGCTGCCGATCACGATAAAGAGAAAGAGCGAGCCGAGAATAGCTAGGTCTTTCATGAAAGAGAGCTTTTCAAAGTTTCTTTCCTGCCCTTGGTTCATGTTCCAGAAATTATGCACTTTGTACATATGTACAATCATGTGGATAGCTAAAAAAGTAGCGCCAATGTCTGTATACAATCCTAAAACGATCGAAAGACCGCCGATCAATTGTATTGCAGTTGAAAGAGGCAATACGTAAGAGATATAAGGCACTTTTTTCTTTTTCAAGATGCTTGCAGCATCATTCCAATGACGGATTTTTTCTGAAGCCTTCCAAACAAAAAAGAGACCGATCAACACTCGGCCTACTAAAAATAGAAAATTTTCCCAATCGCTCATAAAACCCCTAACATTTCCTTCTTAATTTAATTAATACTCAATTTGAAAAATAATTCCTAGATTTATTTTAATTTAACAATAAAACAAATTAACAATTAACAAGATAGGAACATGAATTAATAGACAGAAAAAATGAGAGAGAGCATACTGAAAAACACTGGTTTTTAGACGATCGATATGACTGATTCTCAATCATTAAAAAAACTCAACGTAGCGCTGCTGTTCGGAGGGCCCTCTCGGGAAAGGGGTATCTCGTTGAATTCGGCTCGCTCTTGCTTGGACCACCTTCAACCTTTGCCTCTTCATTTGTCTTTGTTTTATCTCCATCCGACGGGGAAGTTCTATCAACTCTCTTCGACGGAGCTCTATTCTAACACGCCGGCCGACTTTGATTTTAAATTGGCGGGACAAAGGCAAGGCTTGACAGAAGAAGAACTTGGAGAAAAATTAAAATGCGTTGACCTGGTATTTCCTTTAATTCACGGTCCTTATGGAGAAGATGGGACGCTGCAAGCTTTGCTAGAGGACCGCAAAATAGCTTTTGTAGGCAGTCCGAGCGCTGTATGCCGCAGAATGTTTAACAAGTATGAAGCGCGCAAGTGGCTCGAATGCCATGATTTCCCCTTACTTCCAGCTCTCCGTATTGAAAGGAGAGATACGCCGATCGATAATTTTTGGGACAAGGAGATAAGCCAAAAAGCTGTGATTAAACCGACTATGTCGGGATCGAGCATCGGCATTAAAGTCGCATCTTCTCTAGAGGAAGCGAAAAAGGCGATTGAAGAACTTTGGAAAGAGGGATTTCATGAGCTTTTAATCGAGCCCTATAGCAAAGATATCGAATTTACCGTCTGCGTATTAGAACATAAAGAAAAAGGCGTTGCCCTGATCCCTTTGGAAATCGACATCCAAAAGCAAGGGATTTTCGATTATCGAAAAAAATATCTCCCCTCTCCTCAAACCCGCTACTACTGTCCTCCCCGTTTTCCTCAAGGGGTGATCGACCGGATCCAAATTGAAGCGGAAAGGCTATTTCAAGCATTCGGCGTTCGCGGATTCACGCGCGTTGATGGCTGGTTAAGCCAGGATGGATCGATCCGATTCTCCGATCTAACCCCCATCAGCGGAATGGAGCAAAATAGCTTTCTTTTCCAGCAAGCAGCCCGCATTGGCCTTTCTCACACAGATCTACTTGAATACATCATCAACCAAACCCTTCTCCGTTATGGAAAACCCAGCTTGGACCGGCGCGCTCAGTCCAAGCACATGAAAAAACCCATTTATGTACTGATGGGAGGCGACACCTCGGAAAGACAAGTTTCTCTCTTAAGCGGCACCAATGTGTGGCTCAAACTTCTTCAAACCTCTCAATACCAACCCACCGCTTTTTTATTAGACCAACAAGAAACTGTTTGGCAATTGCCCTACGATTTTGCTTTGCATCATACAGTAGAAGAAATGTCCGAGCATTGCCAAAAAGCGAGCGAACTCGTCCAAGTAATTGATCCCATGGTCTCAGAAATCCGAAACCGGCTAGAACTTCCCCCTCTTTCGAAGCGGAATTTTCCTCTTCCCTTGAACATGGAGGATTTTCTCCAGCAAGCCCAAGAGCATAAAGCTTTTGTTTTTCTAGGCCTTCATGGAGGGTTTGGAGAAGACGGGACTCTGCAAAAATGTCTGGAAGAAAGGCACATCCCTTTCAATGGTTCTAAATCGATCGCATCACAATTATGCATGGACAAACATGAGACTGCAAAAAAAGTCCTTTCTCTCCACTCTCCGTCTATTCTTGCTATGCCTCAAATCGCTTTTCGCCTTTCCGACTCGGCCGCTTCTTTGTGTGAAAAAGCCACGGCGCAATTTGATACAGACCAGCTCCTTGTCAAACCGCAAAAAGACGGTTGCTCTACAGGGGTTGTCCGCCTGCATAGTGAAAAAGAGCTCGCAGCCTATCTCGATCTTTGCTCAAAAGGGCAAACCCAGGCTCCGGCCCAACTCTTTGCTCACCATGGAAATCCAGTAGAAATGCCAGGCAAAGAGCAGACTTATTTTTTATTAGAACCTTTTATTGAAACAGATCGAGTCTATGCGCTTCAAACAGAGCTCCACTATGAAAAAATCTCAGGTTGGTGCGAAATGACGATCGGCGTATTGGAAAAAAAGGGATCTTACCGGGCGTTTAATCCAAGCCTTACCCTTGCGCTCAATCACATCCTTTCCGTCGAAGAAAAGTTCCAGGGAGGAACCGGCATCAATATCACTCCTCCTCCAGAATCGATCTTGCCGGCAGACATGCGGAAACGGGTCCAAGAAAACGCCTGCAAAGTTGCAAAAGTCCTCGGCATTGAAGGGTATGGAAGACTTGACCTTTTCGTCGAATGCGCTACAGGCAAGGTCCGAGTGATCGAAGCTAATACTCTGCCCGCTTTGACCCCATCTACCGTTTTATATCATCAGGCCTTAGCGGAAACTCCTGCTATTGAACCTCAACAACTACTTATCCATTTGATCGAGTCCCCATGAGCCTCTTATACAGCTGCCAATCTGTGAGCAAATCGTTCGGAACTCGAACATTGTTCCGAGATCTCTCTCTTCACATTTTTGAAAAAGACCGGATCGGCCTCATCGGCCCAAATGGTTCCGGTAAATCAACATTGCTAAAAATTTTAGCTGGCCTTGAAACGGCCAATGAAGGCATTTTATCGCCTAGACGGGGATTAAAAATCGGTTATCTTCCCCAGACGTGCGAATTTCCCGACTCTCCCCCTCTAAACATCCTCATCGATGCCATAAAAGAAGGGCCTCTCTATGAAAAAGAGCGTTTAGCAGAAACTTGGCTGAGTAAATTGGGCTTTAGCGGCGATGAGCCATCAGCAGCCCTGCTTTCAGGCGGTTGGAAAAAACGGCTAGGTCTCGCTAAAGAGCTCATCTTACAGCCCGATTTGCTCTTTTTAGATGAACCCACGAACCATCTCGATCTGGAAGGGATTTTTTGGTTGGAAAAATTTTTAGCAAGAGAAGCTCCTTCTTATCTATTGGTCAGCCATGATCGTTATTTTTTGCAGCACGCCGCCAATCGGATCGTAGAGATCAATCCCGCTTATCCCAAAGGTCTGTTTGCTATTGATGGCCCCTACTCTGAATTTTTAGCTAGAAAAGAAGAGTTTCTCTCAGGCCAGCTTCAGCAAGAGCGTTCGCTTGCTACCAAAATGAGAAGAGAGACCGAATGGCTTCGTCAAGGGGTCAAAGCGCGCACCACAAAATCCCAATCCAGAATCGACGAAGCGCACCAAATCATCCAAGAGCATGCCCACGTTAAATCAAGAAACACTTCTAAGCGAAGCGATATCGCTTTTGTTACTTCAGAAAGGGAAACAAAAAAACTCCTCTCAGCTAAAAATATCAGCAAAACAGCCGGCTCCAAACTTCTCTTCGAACACCTCGATCTGCTCCTTTCTCCCGGAAGCCGCATAGGCCTCATGGGCCCTAACGGCTCTGGCAAAACAACGCTGCTTCGCCTTCTTGCAGGCGAGCTGCAGCCAGACCAAGGGACCATTAAACGGGCCGATGATTTGAAAATCGTCTATTTCGACCAACATAGGGCCCAGCTCCCCTCCGGTATTACGTTAAAAGACGCTCTTTCACCCAAAGGCGACTATGTCTCTTATCATGGAAGACAAATCCACGTAAACGGTTGGTGCAAACGGTTTTTATTTTCCCCTGACTTATTAGATCTCTCGATCGATAAACTCTCGGGCGGCGAAAGGGCCCGCATCTCGATCGCCCATTTAATGCTCCAACCTGCCGACATTCTTCTTCTCGACGAACCTACCAATGATCTCGACATCCCCACTCTCGAAGCCCTCGAAGAGAGCCTTCTCGATTTTCCAGGGGCCGTCGTACTCATCACGCACGACCGCTGCATGCTCGATCGTTTGTGCAACACGCTTCTCGCCTTCGGCCAACCCGATCAAATGAACTATTTCGCCGACCTCGCCCAATGGGAAGCTTTTTATTCCTCTCAAGCCAAAAAAGCCAAAGAACCTAAACCTACTTCCCCCTCACCTCGCAATACACCAAAGACAAAACTCACCTACGCCGAAAAAAAAGAGTTCGAACAAATCGAAGCCAACATCTTGTCCCGCGAAGAAGAAGTAAAAAAACTCAACTTGCAACTAGAAGACCCAGCCATCGCAGGCAACCCAGCCCGCCTTCAAGAAATCTGCACAGCCATCGGCCTTGCCGAAACACAAATCGAACAGCTCTATTTACGTTTCGAAGTACTCGATAAAAAGCAAAGTTTGAGCTGAGCTCATCGTTTTTTAAGGGCTTCGCCCTTAAGCGAAGGGATGGATGCATTTGGTGGAAGCGTAAAAAATATCTCGTAAGACGAGAGGAAATTCTAATCCATGATATGCGACTCGGTTGAGGAAGCGGGAATGGCCTAACGTGCATAGAGAAAAGAATGCGGCGATAATTCCGAGGACTCCTTGAATGGACCGAAGCGCTAGAGCGGAAATTCCATAGAGACCGTACTGAGCTCTAGCTGCAATGTGTCTTTTGAAAAAGTTGTCTTCTTGGGATGATTGATCGGCAGCGAGGCGCATATCTCGGAGCAAGCCTCCTCCCCAAAGGTCTTCAGAGGAGAGCGAAGGTACGGCAGCTCCAGGGTTCAGAGTCAACAAGATGTGAATATAGGGAAGAGAAACGACCTTTCTTACCTCAAATAAATGATGGCCGGACAAACCGGCTGCATCTGTTCTCAAGCCTAATGTCGCAAAAGAATAAAATCCTAAAGCTAAACCTATAAATAAATCTCCTGTCGCAGGAATCGCCTCTTCCACGGCCAAACACAAGTGATCTCCTCTTGCTTCAAGGTCTCGGGCAAGATGATCTCCGATAGAACGAAACCAATGAGAAGATACTGAACAAATAGACGCCATGATGCTACCTAGGTGAATCGTATTTTTTTAGGGCGTTTGATCGTAGCACATTTTTTTTGATTCATCGAGCATTTTTTGGTATACACTGAAAAAAAGAAAAAAAATGTACTACCTTAAATTATACCTGACATGTCTCATCATCTATACAACGATGGACTTTGTGTGGATCAACTGGGTCGCCTCTTACTGGTTTCAAAACAACTTGGGATTTCTTTTGGCAGATTCCATTCGCTGGGAAGCGGTTTTTCTTTTTTATCTGATCTATCCGGCGTCTTTACTTCTTTTCGCCATTAGCCCTTCTTTGAACAAAAAAGATTGGAGACATGCCTTATTTTATGGGGCCGCTTTGGGGTTTAGCTGCTATATCACCTATGACCTTACCAATTTAGCTACATTGAGAGGATGGCCGACTAGGCTCGTTGTCCATGACGTGCTCTGGGGGACCTCTCTTTCCGGCGCAGTCTCCCTTCTCACATTTACTTTAGCAACGAAGTCGACATCCTTTTTTCAAAAATGATGATCATCTAACCCAAATAGGTGGCGACTAGGAACTTCATGCAAGGGAGCGCTTCCTGCAAACGCATTGTCAAAAGCGACCCGAAATTTTCTCCTTTCAGGCTCCATGACCACGCGATGGGTCGTGATCCAATTATCGATAAAGGGAAGAGCTAGAGCCTCTTCAAGCGGCTGGCGGGATCGATCGCGGAAAAAGCTGGCCGCTGCGTGAGTCCTTTCTTTACTACAATGCAAATCATTGGAAGTTCCATGAGAGTCGTAGCAATAGTTGAACGTAGAAAGAGGCTGCTCTTTTTTCCAATAGCGGATAACGGACTCCAAAGGATTTTGCTGAGATTGGAAAAAATGAATGGAACAAGCTTGATCGCCATCTGCCACGGTTAAATGATAAGGTCCGAGAGGGCGGTTTACACAAGAAAGTTGAACAACATCTTTAACAGTGAGGCATCGTTCTAAACACATCCTGTTATAAAAAGCGGCCGGCATACCTTCGATTTCTGTTGTTTCTCCAGAACACACATTCATAGCAAGAGAGAGGCCAAAACGGTTCATTCCAGTCAAAACTCCGATAAAACCAGGGACGCTTACTCCGATCGTGCTGCTATCTTTGCGATGGATGATTAAACTATAAGAGCCCGCTAAGCCAAAAGAAGGCCAATCCATGTTTCGGGCAAACACAAGCTCTCCCTCTTCATTTTGATCAACAAGAGAAGAGCAAGCGACCGCTTGGCCTAAAGCGGCGCTCCGCAATCCCTCATAGGCTGCCGGCGTAAAATGACGGGAATCCGGCATCAAGTGAAAAAGCAAAGCGTCGTCAAGCGTTAAACATTTAGGCCGGGAAAAATTTGGTTGCTCTTGGGCCCACTGATTATATCCGTCGACAAGCCCCTCCATTTCAAGCACATAATTTTCGGGGATAAATTCTCGAACTTTAGCCAATGTATTTGGCAATTCATGGGCCCGAGGCTGTCTGGCCAAAGTATGTAAGACAAAATCAAAACGTTTGGCCAAAAGAGAGATCGCCGCTCCGCAAAGATAGCCCTGAGCTTTACCTGTCACAAAAGGATCGGAAGAGCTCAAAGAAAGAATCGGGACATCGCCCTCGTAATAAAGCTCCCCGCCTTCACATACAGCAGGCGTATACATATGATCGCTCATTTTATGATGCGGAGGGATCAAAAGGTCCAACATTGCCAAAGCTAACGCTGAAACTAACGTTAACAACGCCCCTGAAGTTGCCGAGACAACAGCAACGCCGGCACCGCACAGAGGCGCTAGCAAAGGGAAGGCCACTATTGCGCCGATTCCCAAGACCAGAGCGGCTACCCTTACCGCCTTGCTAACTGTAGAATTTTGGTGGATCCAACGAGCGGTCCTCTCCAAAGGTGAGGCAACCTGACTATTCGCAGACGAAGAAACGTTAAGCATGAAAAAAAACCTTTTTAGCAGGCAAGTAAAGCACTTCCCCCCAAAAAAAACCAACATTTTCTTTTCAAATGACTCACATGCTTTCTAAAAGAGAGTAGGCATATTGCCGTAAAAGATCCAATTGCTCGGAAGTTTGAACAAAGAGAGGCCCCCTTTGTTTTCTCAGCGAAACGATCAGGCCTACTAAATCCTCGTCTAAAGTATGTAGAGTGATCTCGCCGCAATCAATTTTCTCTTTTAAAATCAAAGCTGCGATCAAACAGCCAGTTCGGCCTACGCCTGCGCGGCAATGGGCCCAAATTAATTCAGCGGGGCCGGAAGAAATTCTTTCTACTTCTGCGATCAAACCCTTTAAAGCGTTCAACGAAACCGCCCCGTGATCCTGCCAATGCGCATAATGGCATCTCCGAATAGATGCCGTCTTTTTCCCATCGGTGACTCGATAAGTCGATACAAGACCCTCGATCTCCTGTAAAGCCACCGAAATCTCCCCAAAATGCATTGTTTTATACAAATCTGTGGGATAATAAGGGACATCGTTTGCGTAAACCTCTCCTCTCTTAGTTAAATCAAAAAGGATGGGCTGATGATGTAAAACATATCTCCAAAAGGTTTCATAGTTTTCGTGCAAAGGAGCTTGAGAAGCGATAAATGAACGGGTTGAAATTTCGCCGCCTCCTACTCGATTCGCATGAAGATAGCGCCCTTCAAAAGAGATCGCGGTTGACTGAGGGCAAAGAACATCATAAAATCGGCTTAAAACAGATGCGTAAGAAATATCTGCCAGCTCTCTTTTTGTCTTGGAGGCTAAAAGGGCCGCAAGCTGCTTTAAAGGCATAGGCTCTGCTAAAGCAACCTCGCAAGAAAGGCTTTGACTTTCTTTTAAACGCTCTTCCTTCCTGTTTTCTCTTTCGAAAGCAGGTTTTCCAAGAAGTTGATTCGCATCCGAATTTTGCCAAACTACAGCTTTGAACAAAAGAAAAGAACAAAAAAGCATTCCTACACCAGAGATCAGTAAGCCTGCACCAACTTCCACCCCAGAAGAACCCAATAAAAAAATAGAAGCGATTCCTCCTGCGCCAAAAATCCCCAAGGCAATTTTCAAAATTTTAGCTATCGTGATTTGTTCTCTCATGCTTTTCCAGAGAGGATCATAGCCAAGAACTTTTCTTTTTGCATGGAGAAAAGACAAACGCGCTAACATGAAAAACACCCATTTTTATATCAATGATGGTTCAAAAAACTATCTTACACCAAAAACCTACGTAAAGATATTGCAAAAAATAGCTAAATAAATTTTAATATTTTCCAAAAAAATTCTACACAGGAGGTTTACATATGTCAATCACAGCACCGTCGCCCCAGCCCGAAGATGTAAAGCCTCCTTTGCTGCCTCCTGTTATCAATGGCGCAGCCGAAGTCGGCCAAACCCTTGTGTCAACTGGAACCAATACACAGCAAGCCCAAGGAGAAATAGCTCAAGACATTGTCAACATCACGAACTCTCTTGCGAACAATGGTCTTGCTACTCAATTTGCTGACGGAAGCTCCTTAAGCGTGATTGGCGGATATATCATTCATACGGCCGTAGAATGGAAAAGTCGAAGCGAGTCTGACAACATCATTCGAGTAGTCTTCATATCCGTCGCTATTCTGTTGGCCGCTTTTTATAAAGGCCTATCTTGGCATAAGAAAAAACAATCTCTATTGCTTCAAACAGCGGAAAAAAATAAACAAGAAGTAGAAAATCTACTCAAATTCAAAGCTGTCAAGGAAGCATTCTATAAAATGGAATTTATTTGTGCGTGACCT
>DAINNB010000044.1:0-11316 GCA_036736085.1 Chlamydiales bacterium | reverse complement strand
TGGGGGTTGCTTTCGTCTGTGAAGTAGAGGTTGTCGAGGCCGAGTTGTTTGACGAGGCCTGCTCGGTGGAAGACGTGCCAGACTTCTTCTGTGACGCCACTGATGACGAGGAAGCGTCCTGTTGATTTGAGGAGATCATGGAGGGCCATGACGGCAAGGCACATGGAGGCGTCCATATTGTAGACGGTGTTGAGCCGAAGCACGATGGCTTGTACGTAGCGGTCTTCGGCGACGGATTGAAGGGCAGACTGGAACACGTCGGCGGAAGCGAAATAAAGCTCGCCGGCGATGCCGATGATGCGGACCTTTCAATGGACGTCTTCTTGCGGACTTACGATCATGAGGCGCCCTTTAGAGTTGAAAGCATATTCGAGGAGATGGGGCGTGGAGGATTTTCTAAGGAAATTGCCGATGGAGATGACAATACCGATGAAGAAAGCGACATCGAGGCTAAAAATAAGGCAAGAGATGAAGGTGAGAAAAAAGACCCAGGCATCTTCTCTTGTCGCTCTGAGAGAGAGTTTGATCTCTTGAAAATTCATGAGGGTTGGAACAGTCGAGATCAAAAGGGCGGCTAGAGCGGCTAGTGGGATCGTTTGAACAAGAGGCCAGCAAAAAAAGAGGATAAGCGTTGCGAAAAGGCCGCTTAAGATAGCGGCGATGCGCGTTTTAGCGTGAAGGCGGTAGTTGAGAGAGGATCTCGATGCACTGCCCGAAGCTGGCATAGCGCCTGAGATTAGAGCTAAAATCGTATTGCCGATGCCAAGTCCAAATACGTCTTGATTGACCGAGAGCCTTTGTCCGCTAAGCGTTGCAATATGGCGGGAAATGGAAAACACTTCCAAGATGGCCAAAAACGCGATCGCAGCGGCGGCAGGGAACACTTTGTTCAGCAAAGACAAGTCCAAAAGAGGAAACGTAAGCTCTGGAAAGGGATTGCCCAAAGGGAATTTGCTCAAAGTGGGAATAAGCGGCTCTTGAAGCCATAAATGCACTCCTTGCACCAAAGTAGATGTCAAAACAAGCATCACAAGCGCATGAGGCCAATTCGGGTATTTTTTCTTAAAAAAAGTAAAAAGATCAAACCAAAAAGTCCAATTCCCACGCTGCCCCAGTTGATCTGCTGCAAACCAAAGAAAAAATAAATCCCTTTGATCAAAATCGGCTGGTCCCCCTCAATCGATGGGATGCCGAAAAAATAAAACATCTGTGCGACGACAATAGCGACAACAATCCCCGCAAAGTATCCCAAAACTACAGGCCGGCTCACAAAATGCAGCAAATTGCTCACGATAAAAAAAGCCGCCGCAATCTGGAATAGACCCATAAACAAAACAATCTGTCCTAAAATCTGCAGCGTCAAAAGCTCTCTTTCCGCTCCTGAGACTAAAGGGAAATAATTGTACAAAATGTCGCTGATCGATGTTTGTATTAAAATCGCAACGCCTGTGCTAGGGCCCGAAACAAGATGTCGAGAAGAGCCTAATAGTGCTGTAAAGATCGTTCCAAAAATCGCAGAAAAAATCCCCGCTACCGGAGGCAGTCCCGCCAGCAAAGAATAAGCAATCGATTGCGGAATCGTCATAAACGCTACCGCAAGCGCCGCCATCATGTCATCGCGAAAAAAACTAAAGCGGTAGCCTCGAAGCTCATCTTTAAATGGAAGGAAGGAAACAGCGCGCGACCGAGGAATTTGCATAGAAGACACCTACCCTCAGCATAAATCTGATAGCTAATAAACTCGAAGAAAATTATCTATGGAGTGCGTCGTTTTTTTTATGGGGCTTCGCCCCAAACCCCACCAAAGGACTTCGTCCTTTGGAAACCTATTTGTTTTGGAAATTTTTCTATCGAAAAATTTCTAAAATAAAGGAGATTTTAAAGGACGCCAGCCCTTTAATGGGGCTTGGGGCGAAGCCCCATAGAGGCGTTAAACAGGAGAAGCTTCTGTTTCTTCGGTCTGTTGTTTTTCTTTGCCGCGCAGTTCGAAAAAGAGAGGACAGCCGCTGAAGCGGTAGGTCTCTCGGAACTGGTTGATGAGGTATTTTTTATAGGTGTCGATCATGAGATCGGGCTTATTGACGAAGACGACGAATTTGGGCGGGTCTGTTTGGATTTGTGTCATGTAGTAGATGCGGAGCCGTTTTCCTGTGATGAGGGGAGGGTGGTATTTTTGGAGGCAAGACTCGATGAATTTGTTCAGCATGCCAGTGCCGATTCGTTTGTGCCTATCGTGCCAGGCTTCGAGGACCGCTGGGAAGATCTTGTCGAGGTTTCGGCCGCTTTTGGCAGAGAGGAAAAGCGTTGGGCAGTGAGTGAGGAAGGGGACTGCCTCTCGAACGCCGCGCATGGCGTGTTCCATTTTGAGATTTTTGACGAGATCCCATTTGTTGAAGATGAGGATGCAGCTTTTCCCGAGCTCTTCGATCATGCCGGCAATCTTTTTTTCTTGCGCTGTGATTCCTTCGTGGGAGTCAAGGACGAGAAGACAGATATCGGCGCGCTCGAGGGCCTCTTGGGTGCGGATGGCGGCGAACTTATCGACGACCTCTTTTTCTGCTTTTTTGCGGCGGATCCCGGCTGTGTCGATGAGCGTGTAGCGCTGGCCGTCGACGCAGATGTCGACATCGATGCTATCGCGTGTTGTCCCGGCTAGAGGGCTAACGATGGCCCTATTTTCTCCAAGGAGCTGATTGAGCAATGTCGATTTGCCGACGTTAGGTCTTCCTGCAATAGCGATGCGGATCGATTTGGGTAGGGCTGGCTCGGGAGCGGAGATTGGCTCTTTTTCTTGCTCTGGAAGAAGTCCGAGCGTCTCTTCGATGAGCTCTGCGATTTGAAATCCTTGAACGGCCGAGACTGCGATGAGATGGGAAATAGCCAGGGAATGAAAGGCGTGAATTTGAGGGACTTGTTGGAGATGGTCGATCTTATTGACCGCGAGGACAGTCGGCTTTTTATGTTTGAGCAAAAGTCTGGCCACTTCTTGGTCTAAAGGGAGAGGGCCTGTTTGGCCATCGACGACTAAAATAACAGCGTCAGCCTCTTCGATAGCGATATGGGCTTGTCTTCGGACCTCTTCGTTAAAAGGCAAGTGGTCGGCTTGAGCGTCGATGCCTCCTGTATCGATGAGAAGGAAAGGTCGGCCAAAGCAATCTGCTTCAGCATAGATCCTATCTCGGGTGATCCCCTCTTGTTCATCGACAATGGAGACCCGTTTTTGACAGATTTTATTAAATAGGGCCGATTTGCCCACATTGGGACGGCCGACAAGCGCAATTTTTGGTTTCATATTCGTTTTTTTTGAAAAAGGTAAGGATCGATTATACCTTAGAGGCCTTGAGTTTACGATCTATTTTTACTCATCGTCATAAATCGCTGATTTTTAAAGTCTTGACGCTTTTTCATCTTCTTCCATCTTAGCTGGAAAAAAATCTCGGCATCTTTGGCTGTATTCTTCTTGGACTTTATCGCATGTCTTTTTTAACTCTGCGTTGTAAATGGATTCGGCCCGGCTGTATTTGATTTGCTGCAGTCTAGGAAGGTCTGCCGCATTGATTCCATACTGGATGCATGTACGGATCATTTTGTATCTATCTGAGAAAAAGTCATAAATGCTTGAGATGCCTGCATTGAGACTGCTAAGTCGGAGGGGATAGGTGTTTTCTAATCGTCTGATGTTTTTCTGGTGTTTTTTTTGCGCTGCGTCAACTTTTTTTCCCAAAGAGTGTAAGAAAAGAACAAAAGATTCGTCGATTATTTGCAGTCGAGTTAGTTCTTTTAGATCATAGTTTCTGGTAAGGGATTCAAAATCAGGCGTTTCTATGGCTAGAGAGGTGAATTTTTCTTTTAAAGAGGAGAGGGATAAAGGAGAATCAGTCTCATTAAAAATATAGGCGACTAAGTTATTCAACGTGTGTTCTTGGAGGAGCTCGTCAAAATTTAATTCGATAGCAGCCTCTTTTAACTGCTGCAGCTCTTCTGGGTTTTTATAATTTTTTTGATGGGCCCTTTCTTGGATATAGTAAATGACCGCTACAAAGATCCCGCTGATCAGTAAAACGCTTCCGCCGATGATCCAGGCTGCAGGTGTAGCGAGAAATCCGAACGAGCTGAGAGAGAAGCCTAGGCGTAAAATAATGTCCGCTCCTGCGAGTAAAGTAAACGCAATGGCAGCTATACGAGAAACTTTATAAGGATCTATTTGAAATTTAGGAGGGGTTGGGTATTCAATGATTTTTTGTTTATCAGTTGAGAGGTTAATTGTTGGCATAGAACTCCTCTTTTTTCTCCTTTATTATCATGAGATTCCTTTTGTAAATCAAGATTTAATTAATTTCTTATTAATGTATGGTTTTTTTTGTTGTTTCGTCTATTTATTGTTTTTATTCTAAATGATTTAAAAAACGTTATTTAATTGTAATTTTGTTTTTGATAGATTTGAGTAAAAGGTTTGATTGGTTAAAGAGGTTCTATGTCATCGATTGGTTCTTCTGGTTTTGATGAAGGTCGGAGAGAAGTTTCTAAGGAGGAATTAAATTTTTTTAAAGATGCATTTTGTAAAAAAGAAAGTTCACTTGGAAGATTGCGATCGTTTGATGTAGAGACGAAGACAAAAAGTGTAGCTGGCCGTTTGTTCAAACGTTCTGATATTTCGAATGATAAAAAGCTTTATGAATACGCCCTTAAAATGATCGGCGATAGAAATGTGACTGATCACCTTGAGACAAAAGAATATACGCTTCTACAAAAGCATATGCAGATGTTGTTAACTGAAATTGAGAAAAACGATCCATTTTATGTGAGTGAGTTGGTTAGCAAAATGATGGGTAAAAAATTTGTGGAAGAGTTTGATGAAGAAACAGAAGATTTTTTGAATGAAATAGCAAAAGAACCTTTTTATGAGGGGCGAAAGACTAGAGATGAGGCGGCAAAGCTTTTTCCTAACGAAAGAGAGGAATGGGTTCAAAAACAGCGAGAATTACATCAAGAAAAGCAAGAGCGGCATGAAGAGAAGGCGAAAGTAGAATTTAATATATTTTTGAGAAAAGTTCAGAGAGAGGATTTTTTTGTAAAGGGTCAAACTGAAGAAGAGGCTCGAAAAGTCCCCCCTCATGAAAGAGAAACATGGATAGAGGAAAAACGGGCAGAATACAAAAGAGAGCAAGAAGGAAACAGGAAAGATGTAGAAGCGGAGGCAATACAGCTTCTTAAGCAGCGTCATGGAATAGGACAAATGACATTTAAGTCCAATTCAGACGTTTTCCTTTTTATTGAAAGAGAGCTAGGCATAAAAAAAACCGATCCCAGGATGCAACTCATCATTGTAGAAATATTTCATAAAGCCCCATCTGCATCCTCAAGGACTCCTAGTTTGGATGAGCTCTTATCTGGAAACAAGAAATTCCCTGAACACGTCAAGGATGTGATTGTGGAGATTGCAGCGAATAAAGAGTTCAATAATAAGTATCTGAAAAAATTATCTTCCCAATTAAATGAAGTCTTGAGAAAAAATATCGAGCCGAATGTATTGCAAGGTAGAGATCCTCTTTTTTGTATAGAAGAGGGACTCATCCGTTTTCCTGAGAGTTTGATTGTTAGATTGGGAAATGTAGATGAGGTCAAGCATCGAAATTCAGAGTTATTGCATTACATTGATGAGCAATTTGACTCCACTGAAACAGTGTTAGAAGGGATTTTTCCCGATAAACAAGAATCTGAGATTAGAAACGGATTAAAAACTGGTAGATTGGCCTTTCCTCGCGAGATCACCAAAGAGTATTTGAATGAAAATTATCGCGTGTGGAAGAAAGAAGATCGCTAAACATCCGTAAACATTGTCTCAAAAAGAGCGATGAGTTCGTCTCGGCTTAAATATTGGATGTGGGTTGATTCATCGTGGCCGATGATGTCTTCGATGAGTCCTTTTTTCTTTTCGATAAGATCGTGAATATGTTCTTCGATAGTGTGTTTTGTCACGAGTTTAAAAACTTGCACGCCGCGGCTCTGTCCAATGCGGTGGACCCGGTCGGTGGCTTGATTTTCTTTGGCGGGGTTCCACCAGCGGTCATAGTGGATAACAACAGAGGCTACTGTCAGATCGATGCCGACGCCAGCTGCTAAAAGTGATGCCACGAACACTTCGCAGGCGGGGTCTTCGCGGAACCTTTTGAGCTGTGCGTTGCGGTCGCGGGTCGAGCCTTTGATCGACGCGAAGCCGATCCCTTTTTTCTTTAAATATTTTTCGATGAGGGCGAGCATTTCGAGATATTGAGAAAAGATGACGACTTTTTGTCCGCTGTCCCTTGCCTCTGAGAGCAGCTCGACAAAAAGGTCCCATTTGCCCGATTGGTTGGCCTGCGAAGGATCGTGCCCTTCGACTAACGAAGGATGGTCGCAAATTCTTTTGAGTGAAGAGAGGGCCGAAAACACGTGGATATAAGAAACTGGTTTGTTTTCGTCTTGCAGTTCCTTATACACGGTATCCCGCATGCTCATGGCTACTTCTTTATAGAGCCTTTTTTGCTCAGCTGAAAGATCGCAATACGAGATCATCTCCATTTTTTCAGGAAGATCGAGGAGCACTTCGCTTTTTTTTCGGCGTAAAATAAAAGGTTTCACGAGCTTTGTTAAAAGCTCTCTTTGTTTTTCATCTTTTGCTTTTTCAATCGGCTGCACGAACATATCGCGGAACACTGCGTCAGATGGCATATAGCCTGGCAGGATAATATCGAATAGGGATTTAAGCTCGCGGATTCGGTTTTCAATGGGCGTGCCTGTAAGGCCGAGCCGCATCCTGGCATCGATCTGGCTGAGCGCCGCATGAGTTTGTGAATGTTGGTTTTTGGCGATTTGGATCTCATCGAAGATGGAAAGTTCAAAATACAGTCCTCTTAGATCCTCTTTTCCTGTACGCAAAATGCCGTAGGAAGTGAGCAAAATATCTGAGTCGGTCTCAAAGTGCTCGAGCGTTCTGGCCACGCCGTAATAGGTGCAAACGCGCATCTCCGGTAGAAATTTTTGCAGCAAGTCCTGCCAGTGATAGATGACGGATGTGGGACAGACGACGAGGTATTTTTTGCTTTTTTCGCCATCTTCGTGGGAAATGGCTGCGAGCAGCGCCATGGCTTGGTGCGTTTTGCCAAGCCCCATATCATCGCAAAGCAGCCCGGAGAGCCGATGGCAATAGAGGAACCAAAGCCAATGCAGACCAATTTCTTGATAAGGGCGCAAATGGGCTTTGAGCTGAGAGATATTGAGGAGTTGGCTCGTTTCAAATCGCCCGATTTGGTCTAGTAAGCTTTTTGTCTCCTCCGCTTCGGCGTCGTGAGGCAGATGGATCTCTTCAAATACGCTTAAGCGGATCCACTCCAGTGTGTTCATCCGGATCATTCCTTTGACCCGGTCCAGTTGCCTTTTTTGCAGTTGCCGGATCCAATTGAACCGGGGATCTTTTAAAGATAATAATCCGGCCTCGGAAAAGACATGTTTTCTTTTTTGTCCGAACGCGTCCCAAATTGTAAAAATATCAACCCATCCGTTTTCCGATTCATAGATCAAATCGACGAGCCATTGCTGCCCTTTTGTTTTTTTGCTTCGTTGGATTTTTCTGATTTTTAGCTGCAAGTGGGCAGGTTTGTTGAGCCTAGGATCGATTTCATAGATCCAGGGTTTCAACGGCTCGAGTTCGTAGGCGAGGAAGGGAGCTTCTTGCGCGGAGGAGAGAATTTGAGGTTCGCGGTAGCGCTCTGGCAGGCGCATAGAGTGGGGAATCTCGAAAAAACCTTTCCCTTTTTCATAGAGGAAGTGGCCGAAAATTTGGATGTGGGAAGGATCTACGCCTGGGGTGTAATCCCATTTGGGGGTGATGGCAATGGAAAAATCTTCAGTTAAAGAGATGGCGAGACCGACTTTAGCTAGCGGGGTGTGGGCGTGGTAAAAATTTTCGACCTGTTCTAAATCTTCTTTATGCGTCTCGATGAAATGGGCGATGGCATGAGGTTCCACTGTCAAACCTGGATGGAGGAAAAATCGGCCCCGGCTCTCTTTTTTCATATAAAATCCCTGTCCTCTGATATAGACCCATTGGCCTAAATCTACGGTGTCTTCAAATTGGTCGGGATAATCGAGCTTTGCGCTGAAAATTAGCTTTTGTTCAGAGTTGATCTCATACGTCAGCCTCGCTTCTAAACTGCCGAGGTGCGTTTGAAATCCGGGGAAGTTATGGAGCCAAAGACGATGCTGGTTGATGAATTCAGCTACCTGCGCTTTTTCTATGATTTTTTCTTTGCCCTCAAACATCCAATTATCGAGGCGATAAAATGTTTTTTTATTGGCTAGATAGACCCAAGGGAAAAAACAGCAGGATTTTTCTTCTTGCAGATCGCCATAGGCAAAAACATAAAGCTCGATATGCAAATTGCCCGAGGAATCGAAGCGCAAATGATATTGAGCTGGAAAAATTGTAGGGGAAAGAGAAAGAAAAGGTTCCAATTGCTCGCTTGCAGAATTTAAGGCGTCGGCGATCTGATCGGAAGAGATGAGGCCGCCATCGAACAAGCGGGAAGAATTTTTTTGATAAAATCCTCTGCCAGGCATGTACATCCAGTTTTGTCCCACAGGATATCCTGCAAAGACTTGCCCTTGTTCTTTTTTTTGGTCCTCGGATAGGCGCTCGATGATCAAACATTGTTTTTCTTCATCGTAGCTTACCTGTTTGATGCCGCTATCTTCTGTATGAAATACCTGCAAAGGGGAATGGACGCTTCTTAAGGAGGGGATGATCGATGGCCAATTTACGTTGGCGATATAAAACCAAAGGGCTGCGTCTGCAAAGGAGACAGTCAGTTCATGAGGGGCTGAACCTTCGATCTCGGCGAAGTGGATTTCATAGGGCTGACTTGTCTCTTGGAGCGTCATGAGCCATTTGGCAAGGTCAGACCAAAACGAAAGTTCGTAGCAAAGCATAGAGCTCGCTTTTCCAGCACGCCAGCTGGCGAGCTCTTCAGTCGACAGATTGGAAAATTTTAATGAAGTTTCTTCCGTCTCTTGCACGCGCATCGAGACGATCTCATTGAATTTTTGATGGGCCTTTTCTGTTTTAAGCTCTAAGGAAAACAGCTGTTTTTTTGTTTTTGATAAACAAAAGGCTGTATTGTCTTTACGTTCTAGACAGGTTGTCTCGTAGCCGACTTTCTTGCTACAGATCTGAAAGAGCTGGTTCCATAAAGAGTCTCGAAAACGGATGTGGAGAGGTTTTGACGTATGATTAAAAATACGCAAATAAGCGGCCGTTAGGTGCGGACAGCCTTGGCCGCTTTCGGATAGTTTGCACGTGCAAAAAAAGTCCAAGAGCTGTCCGTCGTCTTGCATCTGCAGAAAAGGGAAGTAGGGTGAAGTTTTTTCTTGCACCTCAATTTGATAAGTTCCTTGGGAAAAAAGGGGCTCTTTCACGCCGCCTTGTTCGAAAAGCAGTCGGCCGAAAGAGAGGTGCTGCTTGATAACCGTTGGAAGGTGATCCATGGATTATCCCAGTTCTGTGATGCGGACACCTAAATTCTCGCCCAAATAGACCAATTCCGCTTTTCCAATTTTTTGTCCATTGACAGTGAGGACCATTCCTTGGTCGGATTGGATAGGAAGCTCGAGAAAGTTTCCGGGAGCCAGCTGCATTAGTTTTTCGAGCGTCATGCGGAGACGGGCCAGTTCGACTGTGATGAACATGGGCGTTTCTTTAATGCCGACAGATTCGGCTTCTTCTTCGGGAGTTAATGTCTCTTGCGTCTCTTCGGACAGGTCGGTGTCTTCTACATCGTCTTCAGGAATATCATCTTCTAACATGTCGTCTTCGGGTGGGTTGTTTGTTGTCATGTCCGTAGCATCCTCATAAGTAAATGCAAAATTGAGCAGGTGGATTTTATTTTTTTCAATTTTCAATTGAAAAAGGGCGGTTGTTCCTAAGGTCAGTGTAGCGAGTCCTTTGGAATGGAGTGGATCATAGCTGCCTCGGTCCAGCAGGATAAAATCTCCCTTTTTGAGAGTTTCCCATTGGCTTTGATTGAGTAAGACTGAGCCTGTTTTGATGCCGAGAACCACCTCGATATCGCGGGCTAGCTGGGGAGAGACAGACCTCATGTTGAGTCTTTCAAAGTGCTGGCCCCAATGCAGTCTGAGCTCATTAGGGATGATCAGCCTTCCATGGCAGCTCTTTCCTTGGAATTGGATCGTTATATCAATGCAAAAGGCTTTCTCTTCGGGCAGGGGAGCCTCTTCGTGAAGGATTGGAGTAAGCGTTTTCAAAAGATCGATGCTAAAAGCTGCATCCAGCGTTTCGAGAAGGATGTACTGATAAAATCCTTCTTGCAAAAGATCGGACGCGATGGCCGGTTTTTCTGTGGAGCCGCTGAGCATCCAAGAGGTCAGTTTTTTGATCTCTTGTTTTGGCATCATCCAGTAGACGGTGGATCCGAGAGGGGTCAGATCGATAGGGAATACAACTGCATCGTGGCCGAATCCTTTTCGCAGTTCGCCCGGCAAAAGCCATTCTTGAGCGCCAGGTTGAAGTGATAAGGATTTGACATTGAACCTAGAACTGATGAGAGAAGCGAGCTCACTCCAATCAAAAGAGGAGACTCCTCCAAATAAAGGAATTTCATTGAGCTTTTCTAGCTGTGGGGCAATTTTTTTAATCGTCCATATTTCATCAAATGTTGCAGGTCTAGTTGTGGTCATTTTTGACGATCCTTAGAGTCTTGAGAGCCTTTTTCATCGCCTTTTCCTTTTCTTTGAAATACAGGTCGGTCGACTTTATCGATTTTGTAGGCTGTTTCAAGGCGCACGGTAAATTGAAGCTTACTGTGTTCAAAAGCGGCGGCAAGGCTAGAGAGGTTTTGATTAAAGGCATTGACTGCGTCAGTCGATCCCGATAGCCGAATATTTAAAGCATTTGGGGCTGTTGCGTATTTTTCAATCGTGATAGTGGCCCCGAAAAATTTGGAGCCGGCAAAAGCTGGAGAATTTAATGAAACTTCCGTTGTCGATACTCCCGGACGGGAATTCATCACATAAATAGTGCCGACCATTTGCTGGAAAAGGGCCATGGTATCAGGGCTGAGATAGGAAGCCGCTTGCGTTGCGGCTGCGTGGACTGCGGGCTGAACATCTGTAGGAAATTGGGGTAGAATAGAAGTTGCCGCAGCTTGGCCTCCGCCTTTTTGTTCATGCTGATCTTGTTTGTCTTGGCCAGATGTCGTATCGGAAAGAGAAGATACGGGCGCTGTTTTTTCTCCGACAGGCCGCGCCATCGGGGGTGTTTCA
>DAINNB010000043.1:10899-11485 GCA_036736085.1 Chlamydiales bacterium | reverse complement strand
GAGACTGCAGAGGCTTTTAAAAAAGAGGGTTTTGAGGTCGTCTCCTCTCTTTTAGACTCTAAAGCAAAAAATTTACTCACCTTTACATTTGCTCCTCGAACTCTTCTGATCGTAGGTTCCGAAGGGGAGGGGATCCAGCCTCTTTTACAGAAAAAATCAGATCAAATAATTTATATCCCGATGAAGGGAAAAATTGAATCTCTCAATGTAGCACAAGCAACAGCCGTTTTGTTATATTCTTTTTTAGCAAACACTGAATCATAATTTTATTGTAATTTGTAAATTTTTAAATTAAACATCTCATTTAATTTTAAAATATACAATTAAATTAACTCACATAATCAATAATCATTATTTTTGTTTTGTTTTATTTAACTTGTAACTATAATTACATACATAAAAACAAACTTAATTTAATAAAAAGAGGTTTTATGTTTCACTTGTCGCAATATTTTAGCAGCCCATTTGTCGCTGCAAGATTATTTGTTTCTCAAAAATTGGAAGAAGCCGAGAAGGTTATTTCGGGAGGAATTGATTCTATTATCGAAAGAATCGAAAGAATTCAATTCCCTAGGATTCAGTTTCT
>DAINNB010000043.1:0-10889 GCA_036736085.1 Chlamydiales bacterium | reverse complement strand
GAAGTAGGAATTGACGGACAAGATATTGAGTTAAACACAATGCGTCAAAGCCCGGAAATTGAAAAAGAGGAAAAGGGGAAAGTGGGATCTCCTGCATTGGAACATGACCGCTTATTCCAAGATCTCGAAGAACCTTTTAACAAAGACAGTTTCGCAAAAACGCCTGTAATACAGAGAGGAACTAAAAAAGAAGTAGTAGAAGAAAAAGGCGAACTAATTTTGAAGTCGCCTGTTATTATCTCAGGAAATTCCCGTTCAATCGAACTCCTGCAATACACTTTTTCTGAAAATTCCAGATTACTATTTAATATTATCCCTACAGTAAAAGACATTTTAAAAATACCTTCATCTCTGCCATCCTTTGGAGCAAGTCTTCTAAATCAACGTTCAGTGGTGCTCTATAAAAGTTGGAGCGTAGAAGATTTTGCAGGGGCAGCATCAATACAGCAACCAATTCATTTTCCAGAAGATAGAGTCGCTTCCTCTTCAGAGATTATTCGTAAAGAAGAAAGGAAAGAGTCAAAAGAAATAAAGGATTCTTCATCTAAAAAATCTGAAGAAGACCAAACTTTAGACTTTAGTTCTGATTTACGAAGTTTATTTTCAGAACCAACATGGGCAAATATTGCATCGAGACTGCCACTTGCAAGCGAGTCATTCACTCCAGCAAGTCACGTCCCTAAAAAAACAATTTCACCAGTTGCTAGTTCTTCAACTTGTTCTGTTCCATTAATAAGCAACTCTTTAGAAAACCAGCTAAATAGACTGATTATTCAACTAGAGATAAAATGCGAGAGAGACCGCAAGAAATTCGAGGAGCTTACAAATGAAGTCAAAGGATTTCTGATACACATCAAAAATTTGAATTGGGATCCTAAGTATGTTCCATCGGATCGATTAAAAGATTTCAGAAAGCGATTTGAAGAGCTGAAAAAGACTGAGCCATCTTTTGCGCAGATAGCAGCTAAACAACCTCAGAATGTTGTAAGCCAATCTGTCTCTATGGACAAACCTTTTGCACCTATAGCTGTGGAAAAAAAAGAACCTAAAAACACAGCGGTCGTAAAAAAACAAGAATTTGTTGAGGAAGTTCAAGCAAGTTCAGAACCAATTAGGGAAGAAAAAGCTTCTGAATCAAACTCACAACCTAAAGTAAGAGACAGAACTAAAGTTCGCCGAAAACGCAAAGAGGAAAAAGAAAAATTACGTCATGAACTCATTAAATCATATGAGTCTTTCTCAAAGGAATTATACAAAAAGAGAGATAATTCACCTTCGGTTCAAAAGACAATTGCACTAGAAAGAATACGAATCACAGTAAACAAAGATATCGAAAAACTTCAAGATTCAAAGCTCAGCTTAGATCAAGTTAAAGCATTTCAGTTAAAGCTTGAGAAGCTTAAAGCATTCAGTGAAAGAGCATTAACTTCAGCTCCTTAAATAACTTCAGCTCCTCAAATAAGCTGGTTTGGAAAACTGT
The DNA here is from genome assembly GCA_036736085.1 of Chlamydiales bacterium. Taxonomy (GTDB): domain Bacteria; phylum Chlamydiota; class Chlamydiia; order Chlamydiales; family SM23-39; genus SZAS-17. The sequence continues at coordinate 9,409 of DAINNB010000043.1, read as the reverse complement.
TCGGATACTGAAGTAAGCAACAGCATAAACCAACTCTTGTTTTTTTAAGCAAGGGTTGGTTTTTTAAAAAATTATTAAAACAGAGGAGACTCACATGCAAACAAATAGCCATTTATTAGGCATGACTCAAACACTCATGGACGTTAGCCCATCAATGCGTATATCGGCTCATTATAATGAATGGGATCTTTCTGAGTACCGCCACACAATAGTAACAGTATACGCGATCAGTTTTGCTATGCTAGCAATCCAAGCAACTGCTGATTTGGTTCATAAATTAAAGGAGTTAACAGAGCAACAAGAAGAAGCGGGGAAGACTTTGCCCTCAAACCAAAAAGCTTCATCTAAACCTGCTAATGCTCCAACTTCTAAGCGGCAAATCAGACAACATCAATGTACGCATATCAATAAACATCCCGATTCGAAGATGAGTCGAAAAACTCGAAGATTAAAGCAAAACTTTCCGATCAATCAACCAGCTAATCGCCGGTAATGCTTATTTTGGGGCGCTGCTTGACGCGCCCTTTTCAATCAGCAGCGCTTGTCGGCCATGGAAGCCCAATTGTCGTATAGCCCTTTAAAGAGAGCCATGTGTCAAAGTCTTCCTCTAAAGTTTTGCCTTGATCAATGACAGCTGCGAGCTCATCCCAAGACTCCGCTACCTCTGTATCCTCAAGGAGAGTATCTAAGGCATTATAATAAGCCTGCCCCTCGTCGATGAACCCCAGGTCTACAGCCTGCTCTAACTTAAGCTCAAGGGCTCTAAAATTCTCGGCAACGTGCGCTTTCGCTTCCAATAAAGACATGGGATTCCACCTTTCTCCTTCTTTCTAATGCAAATATACGTTATTTTTATTTGAAAGCTACCAATCATTTTCTATGGGGCCTCACAGAGGCTTTAGGCCTCGAAGAGATTTCACAATTTTTTTAACAAGTAATTAAATTTTAAATAATAGAACGGTCTAATAGATTTCATTTTCATAGATCTTTATTAGACCGGGCTCTTATAATGCTGGCCGAAAAAACTAACAATTTGGAAGGAATTATGGCTTGCATAAGTTCAGTAGTTAAAAATTTGGCGTCTAATGTGGAAAAAAAGTGGACGGAAGCCGAAGTAGCTTTTCGCTCTCTAACCATAAAAGTGTTTAAAGCTGTCAGCGAATTTTTTTCTCGAGGAGCCCAATTTTCAGAAGGCTCGGACTCTTCTGTTTCTTGTAGAGCTATTCAAATCATAGAACCAAGTCAAAATGACCTTAAAATACAAACGCTAACAGAAAGAATTGGGGAACTGGAACGCGAACTGCGCGAATTAGGTGAATCGGCTCTTTCTAAAGACCTCGAAGTACATTTATCCAGGGAAGCATATCAACTGCAAGAAAAAGAGCTTAACGAAACTTGCAGAGAAATGCGCATCGTAAAACACGAACTCGAGAAACTGTCATCTCAAAAGGGCACTTCGGAAAGCCAAATTTCCGAACTAAAAGAGCTGCTTAAGACCGAAAAAGTAAGACACGGGCAAGAAAATGAGTCTTTACTCAGAGAGCAAAGCGAATTGATTCAAAAACTTGAGATCTTGACAGAACAAAAAAATGGCGTTGAAGCACAAATGACCTCTTTGGGCCAGAAGTTGGAAGGGGCCAAAAGAAACGAAGCTGAGTTAGAAGGCCAGATCAACGCTTTAAAAGCTGATCTTGAAGTGGCTAAACGTGAAAATGCAGGACTAAAAGAGCACATTGAAGCAGCTCAAAAAACTTCCTCTATTGCGCAAGAAGAAATGCAAAAATGGGAAGCTACAATAGCGCTCGCAGAGAAACAAAAAGAAACTCTTAAAGAAGAAAATGATCTTTTGAAAAGAGAGATGGATGAAATGAGACGTTTTCAGCGTTTAAATAAACCTGTAGACGAAGTTTCTATCGATCCATCTTTGCTGCAGTCAATATTTGATGAAGAGCCTAAACCTAAAACATGGGCTAGTCTAGTCGCCCGCCATCCAAATGGCATTCCTCAGGCGGCTCCTACTCGTCAGCCATCAACTCCTTCTCTCGCTATAGAGACTCCAGTCAAAACAGAAACTCCAATCGAAACCGAAGAACTTCCTTTAAGCTCAAGTTCTTCCAGCCCTATCGCGCCGGAAGCTTCAACTATTGCTGAAGACGAGGAGTTATCAGAAAAAGCTGCTTTAAAACAAAAAGCAGAGGCGCTGCACGATCAGCTCGACGAAAAGCTAGAAGCCAAATATGGCGACTTAAAACGAGAACTTAAACAGATTATTGTGATGATGGCTTTGGGCGGAGAAAAGGGATTTGATCCTGCCTCTAGATTAGAAAGCATAGAAAAAAGAGTTCTTCAATATGAAGGAAAAGTCGAGGCAAAAGAAACTTCTATAGAGGAAATTGAAGCAAAAAAAGAAGAGCCTGCTGCAGAAGTCATTGAAGAGAAGGAGGTTTCTTCATCTTCCAACGCCTCTTTAGCAAGCGCTCCGGCTGTAAAAAAAGGGACTAATGCTAAAAGAAGAGAGAAAAGAAGAGCCCTGGAAGCTGCTGCTGCAAAGGAGAAAGCCGTTTCTAAGCCTCAACCTAAAAAAGCTGATGAGAATGTAACCGATTGCAGCGCATCGCTGGCGAGAATTGCGGCAGATCTAGAAGAGCGTCAAGCATTCTGGGCAGAGCAAAAACCGAAAGCGGAAAAGATCGATTCCAATTACTTTTTATTTATAACAAAAATTCTCACTACAACAAGAACTCTTTCCGAAGATTTAAGCGAAATCAAGGGAAGATTAAATCAATTGAGGATTACTACAGCAAGGCAGTTAAAAGAGTTAAGAAAGGTTAAAAGTTCCACAGAAAATCAAGTAATTAGCGCAGATCAGACATTCGATTCTTCTGATAAAGAATTGCTGGTTAGCAAACTAGATAACTTTGAAAGAAAATTGGTCGAATTCGAATCTGAGTTTACAAAGATTGAAGGTGAGATTGTTCAAGAAGTTGAAGCTGCACAGGCAAAAAAAACTGTAGCAACGCTTGGATCAAGATTCTTATCTAAACTAACTTTTGGATACCTGGGAACAGCAGAATAAACAGCCCCTGATTCAATAATTTCCATACACTCTCTCCCTTTGCCTTGAACGGCAAAGGGAGAGGGATCCGTTAAAATATTAATTTAAAGAAATAAATATCATATAAAATACAATTTAATTTACTAAAATTTCAATATCTAGTAAAATTTAAGAGGTTAAATAATTGGTCAGCAAGAACACTTATGTCATATCAATTTATAATTTCAGGAATTGCAACAATAAGTTCCTCGCTTCCCGCTCCCACCCATATTGAAACTTTAGCGCCTTCCAATGAGACAGATTATCCCTCAACGATATATACAGATAGGTCCCGATTCGGGGAAGCCGTAGATACCGGCCTCGCATTTTCCGAGACTGCTGTTTCTGCCATCAATCAAACAGTTGCCAATGCAACAGAAACCGCTCTTTCGCTAACAAACCATCTACCGCCGAGCCTTTTTCAGGCGGCCGCTGTTCTAACAACATCTTCTGCCCCAGGAGGGGGCCCGGGCGACGTTCCGCCAAGCTATATAGAAAATGCCACCCTCGGAAATCTTTCCAATGGAACGCTTATCGACTGTATTCCTTCTATTTCCAAGACGGACATTAATACAAATTTCTTAGAGGGAATTTCTTATGTCTTCTGGGGTGCCGTTGCGGCTTTAGTCGTCTCTATTTTTACGAGCAGCGCGATCAAAGGCTATTTGCGCTACCGTGAATGCAATCAAACCTCCCAATTTAAAGAAAAGCGGATAGAAGTAAAAGCGCTCATTGAAAGACAAAAGTTAATAGAAGCAGAGCTGACAAGAAAAAGATTTAAGTCTAGAGCCCAAACTCTTTCTCATGCATTAAAATTTAATAAAATCTTAACAAAAGAGCAGGTTTAACTTATGGCGGCACCCATTAGTCAAAATACTTCACGTGTCCAGGCTGAAGAAAATGCCTTGAACGAAGAATCGTATTCTTTAACAACTTTGCTGCTATTGCTGCAGCTTGCAGCTCCTGAACCATCAAGAATCGAAGGTTCTAGGACTCATCGAAAAGCTGAAAGGAAGTATTCGCCAGCGCCGAAAAAAAACTGTCCCAAAGTAGCGAAAGCAGCTCATCCGCGATTGCCTCGGAGCCACGGCGGCAAGAGATAATTAGCTTTTCCCCTCCCTAATCTAACATAACATGTATTATCAGACGTTCTATATGTCAGGTCAGAGAGACTAGCCAAGTCCCTCCGCTGCCTAAAAATCGTAGAAAAAAAGTATTCCAGTTCCTATACTGCTCAGAAAAAATAGATCTTTTCGAGGTTTAGTGAACATCGTTTTAAACTCTGCTTTTCTTGCTATTTCCATTTGTTCAGCCGCAGGCTATCTTATCTCTGCCAATGAAAGCGAAGAAAACCAAAACAGCGTACTAGCTCTCAATCTCATCAAGGCTGTGGCAACAGGACTGGCGGCCTACATGGCGGGACGTCTAGGGATAGATGGAGGCATTTGGGGTTACAGGCAATTTAAAATAAGAAACATGAAATTCGCTTCAGATATCGAATGGAGTATTAATTATCTATCTCAGCGCGGACTAGGATGGAATGGGAACTTTTCAGCACTCCTTACAGGAGAAGGGAAATACGCTATTAGGATCAGCCTAGCGATCGAACAACTTGCCCAAGCACGCATTTTAACGGAGGAAAATCGAGCGGCGCTTTTAGTTAAGGAGGGAGAAATTGCCAAAATGATTAGCTCAGCCATGATCAACTTGCATCGAGAAGGTCTTTTAACAAAAGACAACCGAACGATTCTTTTAGAAAATGAAGGAGAGTTCGCTGGAGATTTTAGCCTGGCGATAAAAAATTCCTACGAAGATAACTCAGGGAGTCAAGAACTTTGCTCTCTTTTTCAAAAACCCTTCTCCCTCCCCTCCTCTTCTAAGTTTAAAACGAGATATTCCTAATTGACCGATCATGTTTTTTGTTTGCGGACCTTTTCGACAGCATCTTTAATGTCTTGACGAATATCTTGTTCGATATGTTTGAGCATTGCCTTGTCTCCGAAAAGTACATAAACAGAGACAATTCGAGCAACCAAGATAGCGACATAAAATTGCCCAATAATCCCCTCGATCACCACAAATGATTGGCTGAGGTCTGTAATAGGAGTAATGTCTCCAAAACCAATCGTCAAAAGCGTGATAAAACTGAAGTAAAAGGTTTGAGACAAATAGGAGCTATGAAGAGTATAGTTCTTGTCATTGTAGATGAACTGAAATGAACCTGGAAAGATAAATTCAAGGACCAGATAGATAAATCCAAAAATGAACGCGATCATAAAATAGGCGCAGACAACTCCCCTCAACGTCTCCATCGTGACTTTGGCTCGAAGAACTACGTTATATAAAATCGAAGCTGTGCAGACAGTAAGAAAAATAATAGTGAAAATAAGACTGGAGATGATCAGCGATTTCCAAGGAATGAAAAGGGCCGTCCAATCAAGGGCCAATGCAGGAACGCCTAAAACCATGGTCAGTATTTTAATAGGCTTTGGATGGTTCGCATTAAAAATCGCTGAAAAAAAGACACCGGAAAAAAAAGCTTCCCAAATGGCAATCGATGCCGTACTCCAATTGTAAGGCCTAAAGATAAAAAGCAGCAGCAAAAATACAATCAACTGCGTAAAATAACCGGAAAAATATCTTCTCGTTCTTTTCAGGAAACTACCTTTCATATTCAAACCACTTTTGAATCGATCTATACAAAAATGTTCTATTAAAAAAAACAAGGTTTTGCAGCTTGACCTACTTTGTTTTCTAGGGCAATATGCGAAAAGCCATGAAATGTATACGCATTGTCTCCTTTGCCCTTCTTCCTTTCATTGCTTTTGCTTTGGATTATGATGTGCGTTTTGTTGGATTAGATGATGCAAAAGCATTAAAAGCTTTAAAAGACGCTTCTGATTTGATCAGCTTGCAAGATAGACCTCCAGCTTCGATCAATGCTTTGCGCTATCGAGTGCAATCGGATATTCCTCGATTGCTGCAAGTGCTCAGAGCTTACGCCTATTATGATGCAGTAATTGTCAGCCATGTAACGCGCCAGCCAGGATCTGCTCTAGTTGAGCTCGAGATCCGGGCAGGCATTCAATATAAACTTACCGAATATGAAATTTTCCATGGTGATTGTGAGCAAAAAATCACAGCAATCCCCCCTTGTCCCCTCATTTCTGGCAATGATCTAGGCCTTCGAGTTGGAGCGCCGGCCCTTTCTGTCGACATCGTCAACGCAGAACTTTCTTTGCTCAATGTGTTGGCCCGCTGCGGTCATCCACTGGCCTACATCGATAAAAGAAAGGTCGAGGTTGACATGTCGGAAAAAACCGTCAAGCCGGCCGTTTGCATCCAAGAAGGCCCTTTGGCCAACTTTGGCCCCTCTATTTTTTTTGGTCTGAAAGAAGTGCATCCCCGCTATATCGAAAGACGCCTCGCCTGGAAAAAAGGAGAAGTTTACAACGCCGGATTAGTAGAAGAGACACAGAGGAGAATTTTAAAAAGCAATTTATTTAGCTCAGTTTTATTAAATCACGGCGATCAGCTCGATCCGATCGGAGAGCTCCCTATGAAGATCAGGCTTACTGAAGCAAAACACCGCTCTGTCAACACATCGGTCTTTTTGGCAACAGTCGACGGTCCTGGCGGGTCGGCTGGCTGGACGCATCGCAACATGAGAGGCATGGGAGAAATTTTCTCAGCTTACCTGGAATGGTCTATGCTTTATTGGGTCGGATCGGTCGCCTACACCAAACCCGACTTTTTGCGCCTTGATCAAACATATAAAGTATGGGCTGAAGCCAGTAGAGAAGATATCACTCCCTATCTAGCCTATACCTATGCAGCTTCCCAAAGGATCGAACGGATGCTAGATAGAAAAAAAAGCGGGTCGATCGGGCTAGAGTTCCAATACATCGATGTGCAAAGCTCGGCCAATGACGGTCAATACCTTCTTATGGGCATCCCTCTTTTGCTTAAATATAATGCCACTGACAGTGACCTCAATCCTACAAAAAACTTTTCCGTTGTCTACCAAGCGATACCTTATCAATCTCTTTTTCATGCCAGCCAGCATTTTGTGAAACAGCGGCTTACCGGCTGTTTTTACCAACCACTCGACGCTTCTAAATTCTGCGTATTGGCGCTGCGAACGCAATTCGGTTCAATTGCCGGAGTCAGAAGAGAAGATGTTCCTCTCCCTATTTTATTCCTTGGCGGATCGCTGGATGATCTACGAGGCTATAAATATAAAACGGTCAGCCCAAGAAAAACCACGGCCCCTGACCGGAATAAACCGTTAGGCGGCAGGGCTGCCATTTTTATTTCGTTAGAATCCCGTTTTCGGGTCACCGAAACGATTGGGGTCGTCCCCTTCTTCGATCTCGGAACAGTGACAGAGTCGGAACTTCCCGAAGTGCATGCCAAATGGTTTAAATCAGTTGGCGCCGGACTTCGGTATTTTGCCTTTTTCGGCCCGCTTCGTTTTGATTTGGCCTTCCCTTTAGATCGCCGCAAAAAGTTTGGCCATAACAACACATACATTGATCCCATCCTCCAATTTTATGCAAGCGTAGGACAAACATTTTGATGAACAGACGACAAAAATATATAGCCTATAGTCTACTCAGTTTTTTGGTGCTGCTGGGGGCATTTTTTGCAGTCCTATCTAGCAGTTGGACACAAAACAAAATCCGTTCTTGGATCGTCTCAGCCCTAGCTCGGGAAGGATTGCGAGCGGAAATTCAAACGGTTGAGGGTTTTTTAGTTCCCAATCAGATCGTATTAACAAAAGTCCATATGGAATTGCCTGAACAAGGCAGCTTGTCGATCGATCAGGTAAAAGCTTCTCTCTCTCTTCTTTATTTTTTAAAAAACGAGATCAGATTCTCTCAAGTAGAAGCGTCCCGCATCATTTGGAAAAGTCCCAACACATCTCAAGACAAAGAATTTTCTCTCCCCTCTCTGCCCATGTCGCTTTCCATTCAATCCCTTAAAGCCTCTGATGTGCACATCGATCAAATGGAATCTATAGAACTCGAAGGACGCTTAAAAATAGGCGCGCATCAAAAAGGACTTTTCTTTCACGTAAAAGCGCTTAGAGAAAATGATTTTCTCAGCATAACGGTTCGAGAAAGAAGAAACGGCTTTGCTCGCTGGAACCTTGAAATGGCCGTCAAAGACTCTGCTTGGCTGCAACCAACTTACCGTCTTCCTTTGCAAGGCGGGGTCAAACTGCTTGCCAAAGGAACAAATAGCCGCAAAAGAGGAATTAGAGGAAAGTTTGAAGGAAGCGCCCAATTACAAAACGTTCCCCAATCTCTTCAAATTCCTTGGACGTTTAAAGGAAGCCTTCTACGTCCCATCAAAGAAAACTGGTCTCTTTCCCATCTTTACGCAGAAACTGACCAGATCAAAGCAAGGGCTAACGTTTCTTTCACTCCACAAGGACAGTTGATAGAAAGTTCCGGTCAATTAGAATCCAAAGAACTCTTTTTCCCCTCAATTAAAGGAGAGCTTCTCGCCCGTTGGATGCTTAGAAAAGAAGGCGATGCGCTAATAGGAAAAACAGTCGCTCAAATCCCCTCTCTTCATATAGGAAATTTTGACTGGGAAAAGATCGAACTGATCGCTGACAGTTCGAATGCTCAAGGCTCTTTCGAACTCAAAGGCCAAGATTGGGAAAGCAAAGGCGAATTCGCGTGGACCGATCGCTTTCAACTCAAACACATCAGTCTAAAAGCTCCTCAAATGAAAGGGCTGGGAGATTGGGATTTTTTCTACGATGGAACGATGAAAGGAGTAAGCGAGCTCAAGATCGACAATCTACAAATCCTCAAACCTTTAGCCCCAGCGTGGGACCCTTACGGTCAACTCAAAGTGAAAACGGTTTGGAACTCCGACCATGCCACATTGGATATGACCGCCGAACATCTTTATCTTCGCTCCTTTTACTTTGAAAAAGCAGCTTTGTATTCAGACTTGCAAGATCCTTTAGGGAACCTATCCGGGATGATATCTATCGATGCGGAAAAAGGAAGTTATCGGGACCTCACTATCGATTCAGCCCTCGCAGAAACAGTGATCGGAGGAGAAGAGTGGCCATTCAAGCTTTTTGCCGAGGGTGTTTGGAACCGCGATTTTGAAATGCACTCTGATGGGATTTGGCATGCAGACGGAGAAAAAACAGAGGCAAAAGTCCATGATCTGCACGGCCTTTTTTACAGCCACCCTTTTTCGTTAAAAGAGAAGGTTGATCTCGATTTTTCGCATAAGCAAATGCAAATCAGTCCAACATGGATTGAAATGGATGGAGCTACGGTCAAA
>DAINNB010000042.1:0-11684 GCA_036736085.1 Chlamydiales bacterium | reverse complement strand
AAAAGAATATCCTTTATACCGTGTTCCCGTCTCTTCAGCTTCCCATCCCTTTTTCACAAAGGCCAACCAGTTTATCGACTCTGAAGGACGCGTAGACAAGTTTACGAAAAAATATCAGAGAAATTCCGAGCAAGTAAAAAAAGCTCAGGAAAAACAAGAAGAAGTTAAAAAAGAAGCTTTAAAAAGTTCCAAAAAGAAAAAATAATCTTCTATGGAAGCTAAGGTTCAGCAACTGCTGAAGCGTCTTCATGAAGTGGAAGGCCTTCTCGGTCAGCCAGATATTTTTTCTGATCAAAAAGCTTATCGGCAGCTAGCTCAAGAGCACTCCCAACTGACTCAATTAAAAGAGCTTTGGGAGCGCCTTGAGAAAATCGAAAAGCAGCTGCAGGATAATCAGGCCTTGCTCCAAGACGAGCAAGATCCTGAGATGGTCCAGCTGATGCGCGATGAGATCGGTCAGCTCGAACAAGATAAAGCTAGTTGTCAAAAAGAAGTCGAAATCCTTTTAGTTCCTCCAGATCCCCGAGACAGCAGAAACATTATTATGGAGCTCAGAGCTGGCACCGGAGGGGATGAAGCGGCCCTTTTTGTGGCCGATTGTATTCGAATGTATCGAAACTATGCGGATAGTAAAGGGTGGAAATATGAAGTGCTTTCCACTTCTCCTTCCGAAGTTGGTGGATATAAAGAATATATTTTGTCTTTTTCTGGCACGAACGTCTTTCGTTTGATGCAATATGAGGCCGGCACTCACCGCGTTCAGAGGGTTCCGGAAACGGAAACGCAAGGGCGCGTGCATACTTCAGCCATCACAGTAGCTGTTTTATTGGAGCCGACGGAAGATGATGAGATCAAAATCGAGGAAAAAGATCTGCGGATTGAAACATACCGCGCATCAGGCGCGGGTGGTCAGCACGTCAATACGACCGACTCGGCTGTCCGTATCGTTCACATTCCAACGGGAACTGTGGTGACTTGCCAAGACGAGCGAAGCCAGCATAAAAATCGCGACAAGGCCATGCGTCTTCTGTCTGCTCGAATTTCCGAAGAGCAGCGCCGCAAAGCTCATAAAGAGATGTCCGATACCCGTTCTGAGCAGGTTGGTTCAGGCGATCGCTCTGAAAGGATCAGAACCTATAATTTCCCTCAAAACCGGATCACGGACCATCGGATTAATTTGACCCTTTATAAGCTCGATCGAGTAATGGAAGGGGATTTGGATGATCTGACGCTAGCTCTCGTCAACCACTTTTACCAAGAGAAGCTGCATTCGTGAAAACGGTCGGAGAGCTCCTTTCCTTATCGACTGCCTTTTTGCAGGAAAAAGGGGTGGACCAGCCCAGACGCGATGTGGAAGAACTTTTATCCCGGGCTTTGGGTTTGCAGAGGCTCGATCTTTATTTGCAGTACGATCGTCCGGTGGAAGAGAGTGAGGTTTCTCTTTTTCGAGAGTGGATACGGAGAAAGGCCCGTTTAGAGCCTGTGGAGTATATTTTAGGCCAAACGGATTTTTATCATTGCAAAATTCTTGTCAATCAAGCGACGTTAATCCCTCGGCCTGAAACAGAAATTTTGGTCGATTTGATCAGTAAAGAATTTCAAAAAAAAGACCTTTCGGGCAAGGTGCTTTGGGACCTTTGCTGCGGTTCGGGATGTATTGGCATTGCTTTAAAAAAGGCTTTTCCAGCGCTCTCCGTTATTTTATCCGACCTTTCGCCGGACGCTCTTAAGATGGCAGCTGAAAATGCCAGGCTCAATGGAGTGGATGTCGAGCTGAGGCAAGGAGATCTTTTAACTCCTTTTAAAGGAGAAAAAGCCGATTATATCACTTGCAATCCTCCCTATATTTCTGAAAAGGAGTATTTGACGCTCGATCCGTCGGTTGCGGCATTTGAACCGAAAGGCGCGCTAGTGGGAGGAGAGACGGGATGCGAGTTTTATGAAAGGCTTTCCCTCGAGATCTTTCCCTTTTTGCGAGAAGGGGCTGAGGTGTTTTTTGAGATAGGTTGCTCTCAAGGAGAGGAGCTGAAAAAAATATTTTCTATGCATTCTTGGGCTCGATTGACCCTAAATCAGGACTGGTCTGGATTAGATCGTTTCTTTTTCCTTGAAAAGCAATGAAATTCTCGAGTATCCTTAATGCAGAATTTGGAGTTTTATGTTTGGCGCTTTGACGGATAAGCTGCAAAGTTTGTTTTCGAGTCTGACGGGGAAGAAAACTCTTACGGAAGAAAACATCTCAGATGCCGTAAGACAGGTGAGGCTTGCCCTCCTGGATGCGGATGTAAATTATTCCGTTGTCAGCGATTTCGTCAAACGGGTGAAAGAAAAGTCGATCGGTGATGCTGTACTGAAGTCGGTTTCGCCTGGCGACCAGTTTACCAAGTTGGTGCACGATGAGCTGATCGAGCTGATGGGCTCTGTCGAGTCGCCTTTGGACTTGCAGGCTAGATTGTCTGTTTTGATGGTTTGCGGCCTTCAGGGGTCGGGGAAAACGACGAGCTGCGCAAAGCTTGCAGCCTACATTGGGAAGACGGAAAAAAGTAAGCGCGTTTTGCTCGCGGCTTGCGATTTGCAAAGGCCGGCTGCAATTGAGCAGTTAAAAAAATTAGGCGCCGATCTAGGTGTGCCTGTATTTTCGCTAGATGATGAGACAAATCCTCTCAAAGTGGCTAAAAAAGCTCATGAGAAGGCGGAAGCTGAAGGGTTTGATGTATTGATCGTCGATACAGCGGGACGGCTCCATTTAGATGATGAGCTAATGCAAGAGCTTGAACTCTTGAAAAGCCAGCTCTCCCCTCGGGAAGTATTGTTCGTTGCCAATGCGACGACAGGTCAAGACGCTGTGCGTACAGCAGCGGAATTTGACAAAAGGGTCCAGATCACCGGGACGATTTTAACGATGCTGGATGGAAATGCCCGCGCTGGCGCTGCGATCTCGATCCGTGAGGTCACCAAAAAGCCGTTAAAGTTTGAAGGGGTAGGCGAAAAAATCGGCGATTTGCAAGTGTTTAATCCCCGTTCGATGGCCGATCGGATTTTAGGCATGGGAGATATCATCAACCTGGTAAAAAAAGCTCAGGAAAATTTTGATGAAGCCCAGAGCGCCGAGTTAGAAAAAAAGATGTTAAAAGCCACCTTCACTTACGAAGATTACCTTCGTCAGATGGGGATGGTGAAGAAAATGGGGTCCTTTAAGAGTTTATTAAAGATGATGCCCGGTTTTTCTTCGATGGAAGGTTTTGAGTTTTCCGATCAGGAATTTACAAAGCTGGAAGCGATGATCCTCTCTATGACTCTCGCCGAACGGCAAGAAAGGGAAGAACTTTCCTTTAGCCGCCGCAAGCGAATCGCAGGCGGAAGCGGAGTGCATGTTGATGAGGTAAATAGAATGGTAAAAGGCTTTAAACGAGTGAAACAGCTCTTTAAATCAATGCCGAATATGAAAGCCCAAGCCTCTAAAATGGGGTTGGGTGATATCAAAAAGCAAATAGAAGGTTTTAAAAAATGGCGTTAGTTATTCGAATGAGACAACAAGGAGCCACCAATCGGCAGACATTCCGTTTAGTGGTGACTGATATCCGCAATCCTCGCGATGGCAAATACTTGGAAATGTTAGGTTGGTACGATCCTTCGAAAGAAGAAGCGAAAAATCTCTCTATCGATGTGCCCCGCCTTCAATTTTGGATTGATAACGGAGCGGTTGTCAGCGATCGAGTCAAGTCTCTAGTGAAGCGTTACGCTCCTGAAGTCGTTCAGCAGATGAGCGCTAGAAAGGTAGAGAAAATGGCGAAAGAAAGAGCAAAACGGAAAAAGAAGTCCTAACGGATGGAAGTAGACATCCTTTCTCTTTTCCCTGCTTATTTTCGGGGTCCGTTTGATGTGAGCATGGTCCAGAGGGCCCGCGATGCGGGGCTTCTCGATATTCGATTGGTCGATATACGGGACTTTGCTGAAAATAAGCACAGGCGAGTAGATGATCGTCCGTTCGGGGGCGGGCCGGGAATGGTCCTTTGTCCAGGACCTGTGGCGAGCGCGATCCGAAGCGTAAAAAAAGGGGAGAGGTCCCGAACAATCTACCTTACTCCGCAAGGCAAGCCATTGACGGCCGAAAGGTGCCAAGAGCTCGCTTTGGAAGAGCATTTGATCCTTTTATGCGGTCATTACGAAGGGGTGGATGAAAGGGTACTGGAAAGCGAGATTGATGAAGAGATCAGCATCGGCGATTATGTGTTAACGAACGGCTGCATAGCAGCGATCGTCCTAATTGATGCCGTGATGAGATTTATTCCTGGAGTGATCGGGCATCCTGATGCGGCCAAGGAAGACTCTTTTCAAAATGGATTATTGGATGCGCCTCATTACACGAGGCCTGAAGTATTTGAAGGAAAATCTGTCCCTCAAGTGCTTTTGCAAGGAAATCATGCGGAAATCCGCAAATGGCGTTTAGGCCAAGCGTTAGAAAAAACAAATCGAGTCAGACCTGATTTAGCAGATAAGGTTTGCCTCATATAAGTGATAGAAGGAGTACTCAAGTGAGTCGTTCACCATGCATTGTTGAAGTTGAATCCTCTTATTTAAAAAAGGATGTTCCCTCATTTAATATCGGCGACACCGTCCGCGTGGACATTCGCCTCATTGAGGGAGAAAAAGAGCGTCTGCAGGCCTTTACAGGGACTGTAGTTGCGAAGAAAGGGACCGGTCTTTCAGAAACATTTACAGTTTATCGTACAGCTTATGGATCAAACATGGAAGAAGTGTTCTTGCTGCATAGCCCGCGTATATCTGGTATTAAAGTGATGAGACCTGGAAAAGTTCGCAGAGCGAAACTGTACTACATCAGAGGACTCTCCGGTAAAGCAACGAAGATCCGCGAACAGTACGTAGCTCCTTCTGCAAAATAAGCAGGCGAAAGTTTCATATTGCTCTTACTAGCCCGCCCATTTGCTTCCTATTTGCATAGCGGGTTAGTAGCGCAAAAATGTGCCGATAGTCGTTCGATTGTTGGCGCTTAGTCTATCATTTCTATCCTGTTTTTTGTCTCATATAAAGGATTGATATTATTCCTCAGTCAGAAGTTCTTCGATTACAAAGCATGTCGGAATTTGAAGAGCGTTTTCGCTCCCAAGGTTTCAGCCGTATTGCTGGAGTAGATGAGGCAGGCCGAGGACCTCTTGCGGGACCTGTTGTTGCAGCAGCCTGCATTTTGCCGCCCTCTTTTTTTTTAGCCGATCTCAACGACAGTAAGCAGCTGACTGCGGAAACGAGAGCGCGCCTTTATCAAACTCTAACTACGCAAGCAGATGTCCTTTATGCTATTAGTGTTATAGATGCAGAAGAGATCGATCGGATCAACATTTTACAGGCGACTTTTTTAGCGATGCAAAAAGCGGTTTTGGCTTTGCCTGTTCCCCCCGATTATCTTCTCGTCGACGGGAATCAGCTGCCGCAATTTTCTATTCCGGCATTGGCCTTAGTTGAAGGAGATGCCCGTTCGATTTCTATCGCGGCGGCTTCTATTTTGGCGAAGGTGACAAGAGACCGGATATTAGAGCAACTCGATGAAGAATATCCTCTTTATGGTTTTAAAAAACATAAAGGATATGCCACTCTAGAACACAGACAAGCTATTGAACGCTACGGTCCTTGCCCGATCCATCGCAAATCGTTTGAGCCGATCAAGAGCTTGTTGCAGCCAACGTTATTTGATTTGTTATAAAAGGTGAACATGATCGCCAGTATGACCGGCTTTGGCCGGGCCTTGTTAGATGCTTCATTTGGTCGAATTATTGTAGAGATACAATCGGTCAACCGCAAATATTTAGAGATGTTTATTTCTCTTCCGAAGGAATATAGTCGGTTTGAACTCGAGATTCGTAAGTGGGTCGGAGAAAAAGTTTCCCGAGGACAAGTCTCCGTTCGCGTTTATGTGGCCGCTACTTTTCAAAATCCGAGCGTTTCTCTCCCTTCCTTTGAGCAACTTCAGCAGCTAAAAGAGGGTTGGGAAGATCTGGCGTCCCGTTTAGGCTACAGCACACAGGCTGTAGACCTCCCCTTTTTAATGCAGCAGATGCCCGCCTTATCATTGGTGGACATAGCCCGAGATGAAGATATTGAGCCCTTTAAACGCTGTACGCTGGAAGCTTTGCAGTCTCTTTTAACAATGAAGCAAACCGAAGGTAAGGCTTTAGCCCGAGATATTGAGCAAAGGCTTCAGACGATGGAGAGCTGCGTTTCGCAAATTGAACTTGGCGTTCCGGAAACAGTTGCCCGAATGAAAAAGAAGCTGCAAGAGAGGATTGCGGAAGCAGCCCCAGCTCTTTTGGACAATGAGGAGAGAGTTCTTCGAGAAATTGCCCTATTTGCAGAGAAAGTGGATATTTCTGAAGAAATTACCCGTTTTAGATCGCACCTCGTTCAATTCCACAGCTTACTAAAGACACCTGCTGCTGTTGGGCGGAAGATGGACTTTTTGGTCCAGGAGATCGGGCGCGAGAGCAATACGATGGGGGCGAAATCGATGGAATCGAAAATTGCCCATCTCGTTGTCGAATTGAAATCGGAATTAGAAAAAATCAGAGAGCAAATTCAAAATATTGAGTAGTCAGTCATGAGCGCAAAAATTTTAGGCGGATTGAAAAAGGGGTTAATCTTTGTTATCAGCGCGCCTGCAGGAACGGGGAAAACAACGCTAGTGAGGATGCTGCAAAAGGAATTTTCCTGTCTTGTTGAAAGTGTCTCTTATACAACGCGAAAACCTCGACCCGGAGAGCAAGAAGGGGTCGATTATTATTTTATCTCCGAATCTACATTTACTCAAAAGCTTCAAGAAGGGGATTTTGTTGAGCACGCAAAAGTGTTTGATCATTACTATGGAACTTCAAGGTCCTTTCTAGAATCCCAGCTTCAGCAAGGAAAGCATGTGCTTTTAGTGATCGATACCCAAGGTGCAGTCCAGTTAAAAAACCACTATGACGCCATTTTTATCTTTATCAGCCCTCCAAGCATAGAAGAGCTTCGCTCGCGGCTTTATGGCCGAAAAACAGATACAGACCAGTCCATTGAACACCGCCTTTCCTGGGCTGAAAAAGAAATGGCTTTGGCGCCCCGCTACGATTATCACATCGTGAATGAAGATCTCTATACCGCTTATACTGTTTTAAGGTCGATTCTGATTGCTGAAGAGCACAAAAATCGATAGGTTCTTAGTATTTCTTTCTTGCGATTTAACCCTTTTTGGGCGATTCTTTAGGAGAATCAAAGGTTTTTAGATATGACAAGAGAAGAGTTAACCACAGAGTGGATTAGAAAAAAATTCAAAAGTAATTTTGATCTTTGCAGTTTCGGGATTGCCATCGGCAGAAACTTAGTTGTTGGCGGCGGCTGGCATGGTACGCTCGGAGATGTTTTGGATGTCATTGACCGTAGAGCGGACCAAGACCGCAAGCCGAATGAATTAAAAGATGTTTCTCTAGACTAGCATCTAAAATATGTGAATTCGGTGCTCGACGTGGCTCAAAAAATTCTCATTACTTCCGCTCTTCCCTATGCAAATGGCCCTCTTCATTTCGGCCATATTGCAGGGGCTTATTTGCCTGGAGACTGCTACGCTCGTTTTCAGAGGCTCATGGGACAAGATGTCCTTTTTTTATGCGGCTCCGACGAGTATGGGGTAGCCATTACTCTGAGCGCTGAGATGGCGGGAAGGAGCCCTCAAGAGCATGTGGACCTTTTTCATCGGATCAATGAAGACTTTTTTAAACAGCTGAATTTTTCTTTTGATCATTACAGCCGGACAACCTGGCCTGGCCATGTTCCTACTACGCAAGAATTTTTTCTGACGCTGCAGAAAAAAGGTCTTATCGAAGAGAGGACTGAAAATCATCTCTACTCTGAGCAAGAACAAAGGTTTTTGGCTGATCGCTACGTTGTCGGCACATGCCCCAAATGCGGTTTTGCAGAGGCAAGAGGTGATGAGTGCCAGCAGTGCGCAGCTTCATATGAGGCGATTGATCTCAAACATCCTCGTTCAAAAATGAGCGGCTCTCCTTTAGTTTTGAAACCGAGCACCCACCTTTATCTTCGTTTTGACCAGTTTAAAGAGCAGCTTGCAGAATGGATCGGACAAAAGCCTTGGAAGGAAAATGTTGTCCGTTTTGCGATGCATTACATAGATGATCTAAAACCTCGCGCCATCACCCGAGATTCCTCTTGGGGCGTTCCTGTTCCAGGCTATCCCAACAAAGTGTTCTACGTTTGGTTCGACGCTCCTATCGGTTACATCTCTGCAGCTAAAGAGTGGGCGCAAAAGATGGGTCAGCCTGAGCGTTGGAAAGAGTATTGGCTCGATCAAGAGACGAAACTGGTCCATTTTATCGGCAAAGACAACATTCCCTTCCACGCGGTCTTTATCCCTGCAATGTTTATGGGACAAGATCTGCCTTATAAATTGCCAGACGTGATCACTGCTAATGAATTTTATCTGTTGGAAGGGCGCCAATTTTCTAAATCTGACGGATGGACAATCGATTTAGAAACGTTTTTTCAGCGTTATACTGCAGATCAAATCCGTTATACGATCGCTGCTAATGCTCCGGAAACATCGGACTCCGAATTTAGTTGGAAAGATTTTCAGTCTCGCTGCAACGCAGAGCTTTTGGGCAAACTCGGCAATTTCGTTAACCGCGTCCTCGTCTTTACCAAGCAGCATTGCGGATCTCGCATTCCTTCAAGGCACGCCTTGCTCCCTATGGATGAAGAGTTTTTACAGCAGATGAACGCCTTGGTTGAAAGCGCCGCGCAAAATTATCAAGCGTTCCGTCTCCGCAAAGCAAGTCAAACTCTAATGGAGATCGCGCAGCTCGGCAACGTCTATTTCGATGCGAAAAAACCGTGGCAGCAAGTTAAAGACCCTTCAAGACGAGAAGAGCTGGAAACGGTCCTTTCCCTTTCTCTTGAATGTATTAAAAACCTGGCCCTCGTCGCTTCTCCGATTATCCCAACATCAGCGCAAACCATTTGGGCAATGCTCGGATCCCAAGGGGAGTTGGCTCAGTCTTCTTGGCAGCAGATCTCTCAAATCGCTCTTCCTGTCGGCCAACTTCTTGGCGAGACGGCTATTCTTTTTAAAAAGATTGAAAATGAAGAAATCGAAGAGCAAATAGCCCTCCTTGGAAAAAAAATGATGAAAACGCCCGAACCTACCATTTCTTATACTCCTTTAAAATCTTTAATTTCCTATGAACAATTTGCGCCTTTAGATTTGCGCGTTGCACAAGTTTTGGAAGCGGCCGCTGTTCCTAAATCAAAAAAACTTCTCAAACTTCAGCTCGATCTCGGGTTTGAAAAAAGGACTGTTGTTTCAGGCATTGCCCTTTCTTATCAACCCGAGCAGCTCATCGGCCGCAAGGTCATTTTCCTTGCAAACCTGGCTCCTGCCACCATCATGGGCATCGAAAGCCAAGGTATGGTCCTTGCGGCGGGCCAAGGCCAGCTCCTAGAGCTGCCCCATATTCAAGACCTTCCCCCCGGCTCTGTAGTCAGTTAACGCTTTTTCTCCTCTTCGTTATGTGTAAGCAATGAAAGGTTCAATGGAATTTTTTGTTGCGATCTTATTTCCTTAAGTTGCTGTAAATCAAAGCTTCGTAAATCAAATGAAATTATTGACTACCGTTTATCTGCGTTATTTAATAAAGTTTTTTATTATATTTATTTTTAACTTAAATTTTTATATAATTATAGGCGAATTAATATAAATGATTTAATTAAAAGGGGGAATGGCATGTCTATTTCAGCGATTTCAGGAGGAGTTTTAGGCGGGGTGAACGCTTCTTCAAAGCCAAAAAAAGTTTGTGCTTCTTTACAAGAGATCTGTATTAACACAATAGACCGTCTAGGATTGTGGCAAAATCTATTACAAAAGGGTCCTTTGTCTAACATTGGCTACTCAGCCCAACAGTCAATTGTCACTTCTTTTGAGCCTTATGAACAATTGCCCAGACAATTCAAGACATTTTCTGTCGAGGTGGAGTTGCTAAAAATGAACGCTCCATTATCTCATCCAAATGAATCTAGAGCTGCTGCGAGCTCGCGGATGAGATTTCAAATGTTTAAAGAAGAAGTTCTCGACTTGTTTTCGGAACTAGATGATCCAAGTCCTACACTTCACCTGGAGCAGATAGAAGATCAAAAGTTGTTTTTAGAAGCTGTCATCAAACTCACCAAGATTTATCCTAAGTTGACGACATAGCCATATGATGCAAAACCGTTGAAAGATATTTTGTTTAGTTTTGCTGAGACAATTAGCTATTGGGAAGGGATGAACGTCTTGCTACAATTGGGAGCCAAACCTCTGGTTCTATCTGACGAAGAGTTTGAAGATGAGTTCATCATCGAAGTTTAAGAAGTAATAAAATCCAGCTGCCTTGCTTGCACGGCAGCTTCGGGCTTATAATTTAAGCTCATCTCTTTCATGGCCTTAATGAGGCCAGTATACCGTTTTTGAACTTGATCGTTTTGAATGGCTATCGCGACGGCTTTAGGCGTGCCGACGAGGTATACTTGCCTTTTTCCTCGAGTCACTCCCGTATAAAGAAGATTTCGATGAAGAAGTTTGAAGTGGGAAGTGTGGATCGGCAAGACAATACAAGGGCATTCGCTTCCTTGGTATTTGTGTACTGAACAGGCGTAAGCCAAGACAAGTTCATCGAGATCGGTAAAGTCATACTCGACGATTTGATCGTCGAATTCTACAGTCATTTTACTTTCCACCGTATCAATCTGAGCAATAAGGCCGATGTCTCCATTGTAGACATGCTTATCGTAATTGTTTTTGATCTGCATCACCTTGTCTTGCACGTGGAAGCGGCGGCCTGCGCGAAAGAGCGGTTTTTCTGACGGATTGAGGAGGTTTTGCAAGGCCTCATTAAGCTGATCTGCGCCAATGAGCCCCTTTCTCATGGGAGAGAGGACTTGAATATCTTCAAACGGGTCGAAGCGCCCTTTTTCAGGGATGTCTTTAGAAACGAGCTGCAAGATGATTTGTAAAATCGCCTCAGGCGTTTCAGCCTGGATAAAATGAAAATCGCTCCGTTCGTTCTGATAGAGGTCAGGAAATTCGCCTGCGTTGATCTTGTGGGCGTTTGTGATGATCTTAGAGCCCTTTGCCTGTCTAAAAATCTCAGTGAGCCGAGTGACGCCGAGAAGGCCCGATTGGATCAGATCTCTCAACACTGTTCCAGGCCCAACGCTTGGAAGCTGGTCGATGTCGCCGACAAAAAGAAGCCGGGTCGTATTCGGAGTGGCCCTTAGCAAATGAAAGAGAAGCGGCGTATCGATCATACTCGCTTCATCGATGATCAAAAGATCGCAATCCAGCGGGTTTTCTTTCCCTCTTTTAAAACCTCCTGAAGCAAAGTCCATTTCTAAAAGAGCGTGGATCGTAAAGGCTTTTTTTCCTGTGATCTGAGTCATCCTTTTAGCTGCCCTTCCCGTAGGCGCTGCAAGGAGAATTTTATCGGTAAGTTTTGAAGTGACGCTTAAAATCGCTTTTGTGATCGTGCTTTTTCCAGTACCAGGGCCCCCTGTAATGATATGCACTTTATCTGTAAGAGCCTGGATGACGGCCTCTTTTTGCTGAGGGGCGAACTCAATATGCAATTGCCCTTGCACCCATTCGGCGGCTT
>DAINNB010000041.1:5456-11702 GCA_036736085.1 Chlamydiales bacterium | reverse complement strand
AAAAAAAACAAAAAGGATTCCACAAGGACGAAGTCCTTTGGTGGGGTTTGGGGCGAAGCCCCAATGTATTAACGTAAAGGATGTGAATATGACGCTTTGTTCTGATAAATGGATTCGCCGGATGGCGTTGGAGCATGGGATGATCGAGCCTTTTGTTGACGAGCAGGTCAAGGGGGGGAAGGTGAGTTATGGGCTGTCGAGTTATGGATATGATTTGAGAGTGGCCCATGAGTTCAAGGTGTTTACGAACTTGTATAATTCGATCGTGGACCCGAAGGATTTTCGGGCGGACGCGTTTGTGGATATTGAAGGGGAGCATTGCATGATTCCGCCGAATTCTTTTGCGTTGGCCAGGAGCGTGGAGTATTTTCGGATTCCGAGGGATATTTTGACGCTTTGCATTGGGAAGTCTACGTATGCTAGATGCGGCATTATTGTGAACGTGACGCCGTTTGAGCCCGAGTGGGAAGGGTATGTGACCTTGGAGATTTCGAACACGACGCCGCTGCCTGCGAAAATTTATGCAGGAGAGGGGTTGGCGCAGGTGTTATTTTTGCAAGCTGATGAAGTGTGCGAAGTATCTTATGCCGATCGCAAAGGTAAGTATATGAGCCAGATAGGAATCACTTGTGCGAAGGTCTTAGTATAGGTTGAAGAATACTCGTCGATCCGTACAATAAGTTAATGATAGGGTGAAGGTATGTCGCAGGGAAAAGCTACTCTATTGTCTTGGCTGCAGCAAGGCTGGTGGGTGTTTTTATTTTGCTCTTTGATAGGGCTGACGTATCTTCACGCTTTAAAAAGCCGAAACGCAGCTCTAGACGAGATGGCCTATCGGTTTCGTGAAATGGAAAAAGAGCAAATGCTGGCCTTGCAAGAAAAAGATGATCTGCAGATGAGGATTGCGTCACAGCAAGATCCGGCTTGGATCGAAATGGTCTTGATGCGTGAAATTGGAGTCGTTCCGGAAGGATGGATCAAAGTTCACTTTAAAGGATCTTAGATGCTCTTCATGCTGATTGTCTTTCTGCTCACCTTGATTTTTCTATCGGGGTATTTTTCGGCAGCCGAAACGGCCCTTTTTTCTTTATCCCCCTTAACCTTAAAGGCTTATAGGGTGAGTTCGCAAGGGCGCCTGAATTTAATTGCCCGCTTGATGGAGCATCCGCGCCAAGTGCTCGTCACGTTGATGATCGTCCATATTTTTGCCAATATTTTGGTGCAAAACGTCATTTCAAGCATTTTTGAGCCTTTTCCTAATTGGACGCTGAAGGTGGGCGTGCCTTTGGTGCTGACGCTGCTCTTCGGAGATATTTTACCGAAATCAGTAGCTATGCCGTATAACACTGCGATTTCGTATCATGTGGCCCCGGTGGTTTCAAAAGTGTTTCGCTGGATTGCCCCTTTTCGTAAATTGCTGACGGCGGTCACGAGTGGTCTTACTCGGTGTCTGTTCTTTTTTTTACATGAGGAGAAAGAGATCTCGATTGATGAGCTCAGACATGTATTAAAAACTTCGGAAGAGACTGGGGTTTTGCTTCATGAAGAGGCCGATTTGATCGATGGGATGCTGAAATTGCAGCAGGTGCTCGTCAAAGAGAGAATGCGTCCTCGCGAAGAGATGCTTTTTTATGATTTGCAGCAGCCTTTTTCCGCATTGGACCATCTCTTCATCGAGCTAGAGATCACGCGCGTTCCTGTTTGCGATGGAGATCTGGAAAATATTTTGGGCGTTTTGTCGACCCGGGTTTATTTCTTTCATCAAAATGAGTTGAAAGAACCGTCCGATCTTTTGCCGATTTTGAAAAAACCATGCTACGTTCCTGAGACCATGAAATGCTGGGCCCTTTTACAGTATTTGCGTGAAAGAGGGGAGAGCTTGGCCCTTGTTGTGAACGAATATGGTTCGATATCTGGGCTCATTACCCAGGAAGATCTCATTGAAGCAGTAGTGGGCGAAATTTCTGATAAGAGGGACGTTAAAAGTCTGTATACTCGCTCAGGTCCTGATGTGATCATTGCGAGCGGCAAGTTGGAGCTTGAAGAGTTTCGCGACGTGTTCGGCATTGCATTGAAATCTAAAGAAAATGCAGTGACCCTTGGAGGCTGGTTGATTGAGCAGCTGGGAGACATTCCGCCCGCTGGCACAAAATATGCGAATGATCAATTTTTGTTTTATGTTCTCGCCGCTGATCCCAATCGGATACGTCGTATTTACGTCAGAAAGTTGCAAAATCGGCAGGGGAAGAAATGAGCAGCTGGCTAGAGTTTCTTTTTCTGACGCTTTTTGCAGTTTTTGTCCAAGGTCTTTTTGCCCTTTTTGAAATGGCTTGTGTCTCTTTCAATAAAGTCCGTTTGCAATATTATGTCTCAATAGGGCTCAAAAGGGCCATTTGGCTAACCTTCCTATTAAAAAAGCCGTCCCGCCTATTCGGCACGACGATGATTGGCATCAACTTGGCCTTGCAAGTCGGCTCCGAGTCCTCTAGGCGTTTTTATGAGGCGATCCATTTGCCTCCCGATTGGGCTCCCATCACTCAAGTCTTGATTGTCGTGATGTTAGGCGAGCTCGTTCCTATGTTCGCCGCACGTCGCCATCCCGAGCAGCTGGCCATGGCACTCGCTCCTCTCATGGTTTTGATCACGCATCTTCTTACGCCTCTCATTTGGGCCTTTGACAAGTTTTCCCATTTTCTCCATCGTCTCTTGGGCAAATCTCCCGAAACATCTCTCTATCTCTCCCGAGAAGAGATCAAAGTCGCTTTCGAAGATCGAGAAGAAGGGGAAAACGAGCTCAACGCCATGGTGTCTCGTGTTTTCCGTTTAAAAAACCTCACGGCCTCTCAAGTGTTAAAACCTCTTTCTGATGTCTTAATGGCCTCTTCCCAATCCAGCATTGCCGAAGTGAAAACGCAGTTAGCCGAAAGATACGTCCCGCTTCTCCCCATCTACCATCGCACCCGCAATAACATCGTCGCTATCGTCCATTTGCGTCACTTATTAAGCAAACCCGATGCGACCCGCGTCCTCGACTGCTCTCGTCCTCCTTGGTTCATCACCAAAGACTCTTCGGTCCTGCAAATCCTCGATCAATTTCGCCGCAACAATCAGGTCATGGCCATTGTCCTCGACCCTTCCGGCCAGGCCATCGGCATCCTCACGCTCGATCAGATCCTTGAACAGATCCTCGGCGAAGAAAAGATCGCCCCTCCAGAAATCCCTCAGCTCTACATCGAGCGCACCCTTCCCGCCTCCATGAGCGTCGCCGACTTTAACAAGCAGTTCCAAGCCACCCTTGAACACGATCCCTACGACACTCTAAACGACCTTCTCCTCCGTCAGCTCGAACATTCCCCCGCCAAAGGCGAAATCATCCGCATCGATGAGTTTTCATTTACAGTTGTGGAAATTACGCTAAGAGGAATTAAGACAGTTTCGGTTCATACTGCTGAAGGGGGATGAGAAATGTGGGGCGCTGCCCCAAACCCCGCCAAAGGACTGGCGTCCTTTGGAATCCTGTTTGTTTTTGTTGAAAGATTTTTTTGCTAGACGGGGAGACGGACGTTTCTTTGAGTAAAGAAAGTTTTGTAAAGTTCTGTAGCGCGGTTTTCCCAATATTTTTTAGCAGTTTCTAATGGGATGGCAATGTTTTTTTGATAGAAACAAAGCAGATTCCTTCCAGGTTTTGGTATGCTTGAAGGGGGAATAAGTTTATCAATCAAATTAAAGTAATTAGTGTTTACTTCTTTTGTCATGCTATTCCTTGTTTATTTGTGTTTGCGTGTTAATTTTAACTGTTATTATTGTATATGTAAATAAAAATGGTTTTTATTAATTGGTGGGGAGTGCGCTTCACTGTATGTGTAAAATTTTTAGGTGCAACATTAGTTATAGGAACTTATAGCGACTTTTTGCTATAAGTGGTTATAACTTGCTATAAGTTGGTGAAAAAAATGGACCCTATTAAAAATCCCTTTTCTCCTGGCGCAGGATCCCCTCCTCCAGAACTTGTTGGACGTGAGCTTGATTTAGAGCAAGCTCGGATCCTTTTAGGGCGTGTTCAGCAAAAAAGATCTGAAAAAAGTATGTTGCTTACAGGACTGAGAGGAGTAGGTAAAACAGTATTGCTTAAAGAAATTGAACATCTGGCTAAAGATAACGGATACCGGACAGTTTTTATCGAAGCGCAAGAGGATAAGCCGCTGGGATCATTGATGATCCCTTATCTTCGAAGTCTTTTATTTGACTTGAATCGAATGGCCGGAGTTAGTGAGAAAGTCAGGCGCGGCCTTGCCGTTCTTCGTAGTTTTATCGGTGCTGTCAAATTGACTGTCCGCGATATAACGATTAGCATCGACATTGAACCAGAGGAAGGGACTGCTGACAGCGGTGATTTAGAAATCGACTTACCAGATCTCTTAATAGCTATTGGAGAGGCCGCTGAGGATCGCGGATGTTCGGTGGCTATTCTCATCGATGAGATTCAGTATTTTAATCAAAAAGAATTGGCCGCGTTCATTGTGGCCATGCATAAAGTGCAGCAACAGAAGCTTCCTCTAGTTCTTTTTGCAGCAGGACTGCCTCTTTTGCCAAGTCTTGCCGGCGAAGCAAAATCTTATTCTGAACGTTTATTTAATTTTCCAGATATAGGAGCTTTGTCATTTGTTGACGCCGGAAAAGCTCTGCAAGAACCAGCTAAAGAGATGGGCGTTATTTTTCATCTATCTGCTTTAGAAGAAATTTATCGGTTAACAAAGGGGTATCCCTATTTTCTTCAAGAGTGGGGATATCAAGCATGGAATCTGGCTCCATCGAGCCCTATTACTTTAGAGGTTGTTCAAGCAGCTAGTGAAGCTGTGATTTCTCGTTTGGATAAGAATTTTTTCAGAGTTCGATTTGAGAGGCTAACGCCCAATGAAAAATTCTTTTTAAGAGCTATGGCAGAACTTGGCCCTGGAGTTCATCGAATAGGTGAAATAGCGGACCTTTTAACGATTAAACCAAGCAGCCTCAGTCCTGTTCGAGCTGATTTAATTAGAAAAGGGATGATTTATAGTCCGGCTTATGGTGAAATAGCTTTCACTGTACCCCTTTTTGATCGATTTATGATTCGAGCAATCCCCGAATTAAAGTTGCCAGGATAATACTTTATGCAAGTTAGCGAAGCTTTTTTTCTTCCAAATATTTTAGATGGCGAGGACAAAACCTCCGCTTTTCTCAATTGCATAAGAAAAAATTACCGCCATGTGCGTAAATGGGCCAAAAGAACTTCAACGAACTGTTTTAGGATCTACGATCGGCAGATGCACCATTATCCGCTCGCGATTGATTTTTACGCGGGCAGGTACTGCATCCAGTATTTCTCTATGCATCGGGATTACCCCGATCCACCCGAATCGCTCGTCGAAGAGGTGGAAAAAGGCCTTCACTCCCTTTTAGGGGCCGACCCTCAGTTAATCTATTGGCGAAACCGCGTGCGGCGGGCCAAGACCCAGCAGTATGAAAAAGCTGATGAGGCAAAAGAGTTTTTCCCTGTTCTAGAATATGGAGTACAGTTCCAAATCAACCTCCTCGACTACTTGGATACCGGCCTTTTTCTCGATCACCGAGAAACGCGCCATCTCGTTGCTCTCGCTTCCAAGGGCAAAAGGGTCCTTAATCTCTTCGCCTACACTTGTTCCTTCAGCGTCCACGCCGCCATGAGCGGAGCTCTTTTCACAAAAAGCGTCGATATGTCCAACACCTACACCGATTGGGGCCGCGAAAATTTTCTCCTCAACAACCTCCCCCTCCGTACAAATCCCATCGTCCGAGCCGACTGCCTCAAATTTCTCGATGAAGAAATCCTCTCCAAAACAACCTACGATCTCATCGTCATCGACCCTCCCACCATCTCGCGCTCTAAAAAAATGGACCAGATGTTCGACATTCAACTCGATTACCCCACCCTCATCTCCAAAGCTCTACAACTTCTCTCTGCTAACGGAGTTATCTTCTTTAGCACAAATTCTAGAAAGTTCGTCTTCGATCAAAGCCTTTTCCCAGGCTGCTCCATTCAAGACATTTCCAAACAAACACTTCCTATCGATTTTCATGATCCAAGAATTCATTTTTGCTGGAAGATTTTTCGAAAAGATGTGTGATCGATGGGGCGTTGCCCCAAACCCCACCTAGGAGACTGTCCACGAACTGAGCTTCCGTCGATTTTATGGTTCTTTTGGCCAAAATTCGAGTCATAGTCTGGGG
>DAINNB010000041.1:0-5446 GCA_036736085.1 Chlamydiales bacterium | reverse complement strand
TGATCCACGCCGAACCACTGATGCCCTGTATGTTTTATTTTTGGGTTTTTTTGGCAAAATTTTGGGTTTTTGTTTGGGTTTAATATAAAATTGCGTATATAACCCCCAGACAAAGACGCGAAATTTGGTCAAAATAATCCCAAAAATCGATGAAGACTCAGCTCGTGGACAGTCTCAGAGGACTTCGTCCTTTGGAAACCTATTTGTTTTTTATGGGTTAGATATGGATTTGAGAAGATGTGGGATCGGATTCGTGGATGGCTAGAAGGTTGCCTCCTTGAGGGAAGATTTTGTAGTGGAGGTGGGTATGAAATGTTCTTAATGCTGTTTCATCTGATTTGATTTTTTCGATGAGGAGCTGCGGCTTTAGTTTTTGCAAAGATTGCTCAGCTCCTTGCAAAGCCTCCATTTCCATCCCTTCGATATCAAGTTTGAGAAAATCGAGCCGATTTAGAGCGAGGCTGTCGATAGAAATCATTGGTGTTTTACTTGTATTTTTTTCTGAGTAATCGATCTGTTGACCGATGAATTCATTAGCAGCGCTTTGTCTAATTTCCAAACTGCCAAAACTAGAAGCTTTAAAATAGTCCGGAACAGGTACCTGGACCGATCCTGTTTCAGCTCCAAGAGCGCTCCAAATGGCTCTGGCGTTGAAGCAATTATTCATAGCGATATTGCCGGCCAGCGCGTAAAAAATTCTCTCCTGCGCTTCAATCGCAATCACTTCTCCCCAACCATGCATGCACTGGGCCCACTCTATAGCATGAACGCCAAGGTTAGCCCCTCCATCAATAGCAATCACTCCATCGCCAAAATAGTTCCTTCGCAGTTGAAGCAACTGCAAAACAAGGTCCACTTCTTGCGGATCGTAAGAAGAAAAATGCAATAGCTGATATCCCACGCCGTAATCATGCCGATTGACAAGCATTGTTCCATGTTGAGTTTGGGCTATAATAAATGCAGTTGGACGTCTAGCTATTTTTTTCATATAAAACCATAATAATATAATTGAGTTATATATATTCCGGTAAATTTTAATTCAATTTATAAAAAAACAAATAGGTTTCCAAAGGACGAAGTCCTTTGGTGGGGTTTGGGGCGAAGCCCCAACTAGAGCGATTACTTGTGAGTATAAGAGCCTTTTTTATAAGTGAGTCGATCCCAGCCTTGATTTTTCATGTAGCTGAGGACTCTTCTTTCAAAGACGTCTCCGCGTGGGACGTGGGCTGTGTCGGAGCGGATTTGGTGGTAGATGGGTTGATGGAAGTCGTTTTTTTTGATGAGGAAGAGCTGATCTGAAAATCCGATGCGGGAGAGGTAGAAATTTTTGGCGGAGGCGTAGGATTCTTTTTTAGCTTCTTTGTAGTTTTGGTTCCAGGTGAGGTTGGCGACTTTGTAGTTGGGGTGTTTTTCCATGAGGCGGAGAGCTTGAGGGATCCAGGAGACGGGTTTTTCTAAATAGACGTCGCCTGTTAGATAGAGGAGATAAGGGGACTCTGCGGCGTGGATGGCTGTGAGGGGAGCGAGGGCGTTGTAGTAGAGCCAGTCGGATGTCACGGTCGGGTGGAGAGGGTTGGAGGAAAAATCTTGTTTGGAGAGGTGAAGCGAGGAGAGGGTTTCGTTTGCGAGATCGTCTGCAATGACGAGGCGGGTGAGGACGCCTTGTTGGATTTTGGTTTCGGCAGCTTTTATGACGGCGGGGAGGTCGCCCACGTTGTTGATGATGAGGAGCTTTTCTGCAAAGGGGAAAAGATGGTGCCCGATTTGTTTAAGACGCAGGTAATCGGGATCGAGTAGGATGGTGCGCCAGTCCATCTCCCAGCAGGCCGTTGCAAACGTGACCGATGGGAGAGGAGGGGATTGCCATAGACGTTGAATGGTCTGGATCCAAGACATGGGGATTAAGGCCTTTGCCAGAGCATTCTTCCTGTATAGCGATCTACGCAGGTGAGATAGGTGGAGTAGCCGTCTCGGTCTTTGGAGAAAACGAAGATCCGGTTGCCGACGACTTGCCAGGAGGTGATTTTAGCGAAGAAAGAAGATTCCCATAAAAATTCTCCGTAGTGGGAGTAAGCGGTGAGGCGATCTTTGGAATCAAAAGAGGAGACGAGATAAATGCCATCTTCGGCAATCAGCATTCTTTCTTGTTCAAAATCATAATCTTTTGTGACGACAGCGCTTAGAGCAGAGCAAGAGAAAAAAGCGAGAAAAAGAAGAGGGAGTTTTTTCATAGAAGCATCCTTTTTTTAACGGAGGGATTACTGTAGGGCATTTTAAATTTTTTAGGCAACAGGTCTCTTTTGGCTCTAGAGCAGATTTTTAGTCACTTGAAATAATGTGTTTGTGAAAAAAAATAAAATAACATTTTTTTATTTATCTCTATTTAATAAAAGGAGGAAGAGTGGATTTCCGCATGAAAACAGATTTTACGAGGATTATATGAGCAGCGTTTCTTCTTCTGATTCTGACAATTTTTTCAATTTTATTACGCAAGAACATACAGAGGGCGAACTAAGAGGTTTTTCTTTTGAAAAAGGAAGGTCTTCGAAATCACTTCGCATGCAGACCAAATTTTCTTCATCTGCTTCTATGGAAAATTGCCAGCGAATAGAAGATGCTGCCATTCATATCATAGTTGATGGTAAAAAAGAGTTGAGCTTAAGGCAATTGGTTGCGATAAAAAAGAATCTGAACGCTTTAGGAAATGTTACTCATAATAATAAATATGTTTTATCTTTGAATAATTCAATTTATGAAAATGACTGTGGGTTAATAAGAAGTGTATTAGCGAGAGGGGTAAGTGTTTATGCTGAAATCACCGGCGAGTCCAATCAAGAAGCAGAAAAATATAATGAAACGCTTGAGTTCTCGCAAGAATTTGGTTTGATGTCCGAGCCAACTGTATCGATCATTTTTGAAGTAATTGATATTTTAATTGAAAATGAACCTGCAGCTGCAAGAAAAAAAATTGATCATTTCCTCTTGAAAAACAAATCAGAAACTTTGAGTACATTAGTCACTTCAATTATTCCTTTTTTGACAGACAGATCTGTTGCGGCTTCTTTATGCAAAAGAGGAGAAGAGCCAGAAATCATCCAGAGTAAAGCTTTTTCAATTTTAACGCCTCTTGTAACCCAAAGAGGAAAACAAAGCTCAGCTGAATGGGCGGCTTTTCGTTCAGGGCTTAGTGATAGAACTTTTTAGTTTTACTGCCATTTACTCAGGGATTGGGCCTTCGATAGTCTCTAAGAAAATCCCGGTTTGCCGAGATGCCATTTTAGAGAAGCAATGGTAAAAGGGACGAGTTCGTTTTTGATTGTTTTATTTTGGCGAAGGGCCCTTGCGGCCTCTTTGAGTGTGTTGCCAGAGCCGATGTAGTCGTCGACGAGGACGAGGGCCCCAGACGGTATGGATGAATGCGAGACGACTTGCATCCGTTGATGGACATTGTGATGGCGCTGATCGTTATTGAGAAGCTCGCCTTGCCTTTGGGCGGGAGGCTCTTTCCAAGCGAGAACTCCTTCTAGGATAGGAAGATGAAAGTGTTTGGAGAGCAGGTTTAATAGGCAGCTTTGGGCTTTCCAGGTCTTGGAAGGAAGCGGAATTAAAGCTCCTAGCTGATGGCGTTTGGCAAGGGTCTCAAATTGCTGCAAAAGAAGCTGGATGAATGCTGGGTCCATTTCTTCAAGGTTGGCCACTTCATTTCTCTCTTTCATGAATCGGACAAAAAGGGGAGATCGCATTTTGCTGTCAAAAAGGCTGATTCCGGCGGAGACTTTATGCAGCGCGGTGGGGGCAATCGGATAGGGGCGGTTTTGGAGCCAAAGGGCAATCGAAGAGGAGTCTTCTTGAGTTTCGCTTGATGGCTGGCAGACATCGCAATGGCCACAGCTGGATGCTTTTTTATCTCCTAGGGCGGTGCGCAAAACGGCCATGCGGCACATTTCTTTTTGACGTCCATAGTGGAGCATGTTTTCAAGCTCAGATGTTTTGACCTTCTCTTGGTTTTCATAGCGGGAAAGATCGGGTTTTTGCTCTTTGAACAAACTTTTGTAGACCTGGACCCCGCCTTGGCTTGTCTTTGAGAGAAAATTCTGTTCGACGAGTTCGGCCAAGATGATCGTTACTTTTGTTGGATGTAGCCCTGTCATTCGTTTGATCAACGTGAGGTTCGGCGCTGCTTCTGCTGAGGCGACTGCATCGAGGACTTGATCGAACTGCTCTGGCGAGGGGATTGCGGAGTGGATAAAATATTCTTGCACTTGCCTATCTGAAGAATCAAACAGTAAAAAGCCTTTCGATGGGAGGCCGTCTCGGCCGCAGCGTCCGACTTCTTGGTAGTAGGCGGTAATCGATCCTGGCATATCAAAGTGGACGACAAAGCGTAGATTGCTTTTGTCGATGCCCATCCCAAGAGCATTTGTCGCTACGAGGGCTTTATAGCGGTCTGCTAAAAACTCGTTTTGCAGTTTTTGTTTTTCTTCCGGCTCAAAACCAGCGTGGTAAGCGGCGACATGGAGGTTTTGCAATTGGAGAAATTCAGCGACCAATTCCACGTTTTCTCTCGTCGCGCAGTAAATGAGCCCAGAACCTTCTACTTGCTGGAGCAATCGTCGGCACGCAGCTAATTTATCGGGCCATCCTCTTCTTGATAATACCGAAAGGCGGATGTTCGGCCGGTCCATGGTCTCCCGCATGACGGACACAGGTCGGTCCGATAGAGTGAGCTGCTTTTGAATGTCTTTTTCAACTCGCTCGTCTGCGGTGGCTGTAAGACCTAAAATTTTAATGTCTGGTTTTTGCGCAGCCAGAGCTGAGAGTAAATTGATGATTTGCCGATAGCTCGGCCTAAAATCATGTCCCCATGTTGAAATGCAGTGCGCCTCGTCTACGACGAGCAGTTTTATCTGTAAGCTGAGCAAAAAGGCAAATCGGTCGACGTGGTCGAGCTGCTCTGGGGCGATAAAGAGCACTTTGATCTTTCCAGTCAATGCTTCTTGTTTGGCCCTGGCATTTTCCTCTTCTGTTTGATCTGTGTTGATTGCTGCAGCAGGGATGCGAAACCTTTCGTTTAAATGCCGGATTTGATCTCTCATCAAAGCCAAAAGAGGCGAGATGACCAGCGTTATCCCATCCAGTAAACAAGCGGGAAGTTGATAGAGGAGCGATTTTCCGTGGCCTGTGGGCTGAATGCACAAAAGCCTTCCCGTTTTCAATAAAGTCGTAATTGCTTCTTTTTGCCCAGGTCGAAACGTTTCGAAACCAAAAATTTCTTTTAGCGTTTTGTCGAGATCTGGATCAGCTAGGGAAAGATTTTCTTTGTACATGGGGAAATGATCGCAAAAAGAGCTATATTCGTTCAATGTATACCGAAACAACTTGAAGAATCGTTTTTTGACAAGAAGGTCCTCAAAATTTTGATTCGGAGCGAGCGACCATTGCCGGA
>DAINNB010000040.1:0-11741 GCA_036736085.1 Chlamydiales bacterium | reverse complement strand
CCCAGGAATTATGGAAAATTTCCCGGAGAGCTGCTACGAATCGTTTAAAGGAAATGTGCGCTCAAGGCTTGTTAGTGGAAAAGTCTCCTGGACCCCGCGATCCACGTAAAGTCTTTATTTTAGCAGAGCATAGCAATTAACATAGAAGCAGTGGACTGCCAAGCTCTTCTATGTTCGCCACTACTATCCGGAAATTCCGGACAGTTCAAAAGACCACTGAATGACCACCAAACCCCTAAAAGTGGCAATAGATCGCTCAAAATCGCAATAGATTGAAATCCCATAAGTCGCTAAACTGCCTGCTGTTAGTTAATGCGATTGATTGCCAATTAGAGGCACCCCGCGGACTCATAACCCGTCGGTCCCTGGTTCAAGTCCAGGTTGCCCCATTTTTCTAAAGCACTCATTCCACTGTAGATAGGTCGATTTAGATTTGACTAAATAACAAGTTAAAGTTTAAATTCACCCCTTACGGTGCAGTAGCGGTGCAATGAAAAATAGTTTTAACCAGCACGCCATCCAACCGAACCTCAAACACATAACATAAGGTTCGACTATGGCATCTATTTATAAACGAAAAGAAGGTAAAGGCTGGCGTGCGGTCATCCGCTTGGAAGGTCACCCCACAGTCTGCGATCATTTCGAGCGGAAAGCTGAGGCTGAAGACTGGGCAAAAGAAGTCGAAAGACAAATCAAGCTCGGTCAGTATAAATTCGATCAGCGCAAAAAACTCCATACGTTCAACGAATTGGTTGATCGCTATATTCTCGATGGAGTCCTTGAGCATCACCGTTCCGCGGATGACACTAAAAGGCACCTCGCTTACTGGAGATCTCGCCTGGGAGCCTATGCTCTTATTCATCTCAATTCGGAATTCCTCGGCAAAGAGCGAAGACACCTCGCTGAAACACCCACCCCAAAAGGGAAAAAGCGCACTTCTAGCACCGTCAATCGCTACATGGCTTCCCTTTCCGCTATTCTTTCCTATGCGTTGCAGAATCTCGTATGGATCAGCGAGAACCCAGCGCTGCGCCTGAAAAAACTGAAAGAAAATCCAGGGCGCGACCGAGTGCTTTCTGAAGAAGAAATTACTCGACTCTTAAAAGCTTCTCGGGAGAGTAAGTCCCCCTACCTATACTGTTTCATCCTCATCGCTTTGACGACAGGCGCGAGACAGGGCGAAATTCTCAATCTTGAGTGGAAACATCTGGATTTTACCAACAAAATTGCATTCATCAAGGAAACCAAAAATGGCTCCCCTCGCAGTGTTGCTCTCTGTGATCCAGTCATTGAAGAATTGCAACAACTTTACCAAAGTAGAAACCCTCAAAAGCCGCTCGTCTTTGCCAGCAAAACAGCCTTTGGCCGCATCGATATCAAAAAGGCATGGCAACAAGCCCTAAGAAAGGCAGGCATCGCAAATTGCCGTGTGCATGACATGAGACATACTTTCTGTACCTATGCAGCAGCAAAGGGTGCTTCCAATTTGCAACTCCAAACCGCTACAGGGCACAAGACCCTGAGCATGTTGCTTCAATATACTCATATGGATGTGGAAGTGACAAAGCAGTTCAGCAAACAAATTTCGGAGCAGATCCTGAAAGGGGAGCATAAGATCTAAGATTAGGCTAAACAATTGTCGTGACACTGTTACGACAATTCGTATCACCCTAAGGATCAGAATGTTATACATAAAAGTTGCACAAAACTTATAGAAACTATAAGATTTGTGTAAAAACGAGTATCATTCAGTATGAGCCCGCAGGATAGACTCTTTGAGATAGCAGATCGTCAACAAGGATATTTTACCGCACAACAAGCCCAAGAGTGTGGAATCCCTCACTCCAATTTTCATTTCAGAATTCGCTCAGGAGAATGGGTCAAACTACTTCGAGGAGTCTACCGTCTTGTTCGCTATCCTGTGACAGAACGATCTGAACTTGTTCTTTGGATCCTTTGGAGCAGAGATAAAAAGGGCAACCCCCAAGGGGTTTGGTCTCACCAGACTGCTCTCGATATCCATGAGATAAGCGATATTATGCCTTCCAAAATGCACATGACCGTCCCTCTTACGTTTAGAAAACGGGTCGCAATTCCAAAACATCTAAAACTCCATTTTGCGACCCTAGCCAAGAGCGATGTAGAAACTTGGCAAGGATACCAAGTGACCACGCCGCTACGTACTCTGATCGATGTCATCGAAGAAGGAATCGTTCCTGAAGAACAAATTGAGCAAGCTATTCGAGATGGCCTCAAGACAGGGATTCTGAATGAACGAGATCTAAATAAAACCTCTCAACTCAAGAAATATAGTTATCTTTATGACCATAAGCACGAAATTCAAAAACGCCACTGACTTCCGTAAAAGTCTCGAAGCCCGCCTTCAAAAGCTGGCGGCCAAAACCAACATCGATTTGCAGCGCCTTCGCCGTAAAATCGCATTTGATCGTTTTCTAGCACGGGTTTTCTCTCGAGAGAAGCCAGGGTTTTATCTCAAGGGCGGCTATGCAATGGAGTTGCGCATCGCTCATGCTCGAGCGACAAGAGACATCGACCTAACCTTTGTGCGGCGTATTAAAAATGAAAGTGAACTGATTAGCGCTCTAATCTTGAACGATCTTCGGGATCTCGCCGCGCAAGATCTGAACGATCACTTCATCTACCAAGTTGGAGAAGCGCAAATCGATCTAGAAAACGCCCCCTACGGAGGTGCCCGATATCCAGTCTCAGCCATGGTCGATAAAAAACTCTACGTCCGCTTCCAATTAGACGTAGGCGCCGATTTCCTTCTCGACGAGGTCGAGACAATCCAAGGAGCCAATTGGCTCGAATTTTGCGGAATCCCAGCGCCAGTAATCTCGATGATCTCGATCGAACAGCAGTTCGCCGAAAAACTACATGCCTATACCTTGCTTCGCGGTCAGAGAGTCAATATGCGCCCAAAGGATCTGATCGATATGGTCCTGCTATTGAACATAAAAACTCCCGAGACTGATAACATGCTTTCCGCACTCCACAAAGTCTTTAAAAAGCGCGATACTCACCCCCTCCCTCAAATCTTAGCTCCTCCTCCAGCTCAATGGAACGCTCAATTTATGGAAATGGCAGCCGAGTGCGGTCTCTCTCAAAACATGCAAGAGAATTTCGAGAAAATATCCGAGTTCTACAATCAAATCATTGTCGTCTAGTCAAAAGGAATGTTCATGAACAGCGCTCATGATCCTCTCGAAAAAGTAAAAGAAGTCCTCCGTGATTTTCTCAAAGACATCGAGGAGATCCAGTCTATTCACAAGAACATGTCTGCTCCCCAAATGGCCGTGGCCTTCACAGTTGCGGATAGAATGCCCATATTTGATGCAGCAACATTTTCGCCCGCTCCAGATTCCGCATGGGAGAAAGAGAATGCTTATACATGGATTTATGGAGCTACGCGCTACCATCCTTTGATGCGCCGAATAGGATCACCTCGACCCCATCCCTCTTTTTATTCTGAGCTCATACAGCCTCTTTTCAAGAAGTGGCTTGGGAAAGTTCTCGACGTTCAAAATATCCCGAATTACCGCATCCCAGATCCCTTAGGCGGAGAGAGGGTACATGAATACCTCACACGACTCCAATCAATATTGATTCATCAAAAAGAACGGAGAAAGATCTGGTGGCATTCTCTCCGAAGCTTCACTAAATTTTTAAGAGATCAAGCTCGAAACCAGATCGAACAGCTGGGAGAACTGGATGCCATATTCCCCGAAGACATGACCCTCTATTTCGATACGATCATCCGAAAAGTCCCTATCACTCTCTATCCTATCGATATCTGGGCAACTGCCGATATTCTGAAAATCCTCGCCCACTTCGTGTTAGAAGGCCGACCAAATTCCCAAGAATCCGCTGCGCAGGCCCTGGGGCTAGCCTGGATATGCCTTGGTAACGGCAATGCCCGTTTTATGACACGTCTCGAGCTTCTTCACGAAATCCATCCCAGCAGCGTAAAGGAAGTCAAGCAAGACGACATGTTCACGCCTAACCATTGGTTGAACATCCGCACCCTCTTCGGCAAAATCGACGCGCCCATTTCCAAAACACTTCATGACTACCTTCTCGCCTTGCCGAAAACCAACCCCCACTACATCTTTAGCCAACCCCTGCGTACCCTCCGCAGAACCCTGGATCGAGCTATTGCAGCGTCGGATCAGACAAAAGATCTGGGTAAAATCACTTTTCTCACCCTCATGCACCAATGCCACGAAGGGCGCGGCCAACGTTTCAAAGGCTACAGTGATCGTTTGATCGACACTCCTTAGGAAACTGTCACTCATAGCACCAATACAGATTCGGCACCATCAATTAAAATTGGGCTTAATTAAACAAAACCCAAATAGAGGTGCCGAATGGAAAATTATCTTTACTGGTCTCCAAAACAAATAGTGACGAGCGGAAAATACCCGTTTTCGATGGGTCAGGTCCGTCACCTGCTCCTATTCCGTCATCGAAATGGTCTTCAAAAAGCCGTCCGAAAAATTGGCAAGCGTTTGATGTTTAGAGTTGATCTATTCGATCAATGGATTGAGAAGCAGTCAGCAGGCTCCAAGGATAGAAATTGAATGTCTCAGGGCTTTATTAAACTCAACAGAGAAAGCGGCATGGCACTTTTGGAAGAAGATCCTCAAGCATTCTTCTTATTAACCCAAATCGCTATGCGTGCTCGTCGGAAGGATGGAGAATATTCCAGAGTTTCTCTTAAAGCCAACCAGGCGTTCCTCGGAGATTGTAAGAAAATAGGCCTTTCGCGTCAGCAATATCGCAACACTCAAAAAAGATTTGTGCGGTATGGACTTGCAATTTTTGCGCCAACTAGGAAAGGGACTATTGCGACGCTAACCAGCACAGCCGTTTATGACATCAATGCTGAAGAAAATACGCCATTTAATAAACCATCAAATTTCTCTACGAAAATCCAAGAAAATCAACCAACAAAAAACCTACTAAAAGCCACGAAAGAACCACCAAACAGCACACTAGAGATCATCAAAGAGCCAGTAACAAGAAAGGAAGAATGTAAAAAAGCAACAACTACTCACAAAGCAGGTGCTGCTCTTTACGAATGTCTGCAAAACCATCAATTATTGTCAGAAGAAGAGAAGCATAGCCTCATGACCTATCCAGAGATCCGAGTCCTGAAAGCCATAGAATGGGCATTGCAAGTACAAATCAAGACAACACTCATTCAAGCCTTGCATTGGCACTGCAAACAACCTATGCCTCCCTTGCCGCCTGAAAACAGTTCTTCAGCAAAATCAGCTCAAGAAGTCGCTGCCTTGGAGTACAACCGATTTCTCGAAACGCACGGCTACTCTGAGCTTGTCATGAAAAATCAAGAATCAATTTCTCAACACTATATTCACCTTATTCTAGACGGCACAACGACTACTATTTCCCTAAATAACTCAATAGAAATGGTGAAGAGTGATCTTAAAAATTCCATGAATGAAATACTGAAGATAAGGAGAAAATTATGACCACGGATAGATCTCCACTTGCGCCAAAATTGTCGGTGGAAAATCGCCTAGAGAAACCTATGAAATTGAATGCAGTGGATCATCCTGAATCTGGAGGAAAGAAATCGAAGTTTACTCTTGCAGATGGAACAGCTGTAAATTCAGAATCGATGGAACGCTTTGAAACAGCCTTCAAGCAAGCCACAGGTACCCATGATGCAGATTTTGCTACGGCTATATTGGTACACGTCTCCAGAGGATTGCCAGATTCAACATTCGAGCAACGGTTCACCTACATGGCCAATCTACTTCCAACGGTTAGACCGCAGGATGAAACAGAGGCGTTGCTTGCGGGGCAATTCATAGCTTTACAGGCATCTGCCATGGAATGCCTGCGTCAAGGCCATTTTCAAGATGGATTTTATCACACTGAGCGCTATATCAATTTGGCAACTAAACTCTTCAATGCCGCAACTCAAACCATGCAAGCTCTTACCAAGTACAGGGCCAAGGGGCAGCAAACGGTACAAGTGATCCACGTCCATAATGAAGGTCAGGCGATTGTCGCTCAAAACCTTTCGACGATGGGGGGAGGGGTGGAAAAAAAATCTCGAATTGAACCCCATGGATCACTATGAGTCAATGCACGGCAAAAAGTAAACGATCTGGCAAGCAGTGTTTAAAGTGGGCAGTGCGTGGAAGAACAACCTGTCATATGCATGGTGGAACTGCAAAAGGACCTATAACAAAGGCAGGAAAAGAACGCTCCCGACAAGCAGCCTTGAGGCACGGTGGGCATACCGAAGAAGCAAAGGCTCAACATAGAGAAGTGATGTCTTTGATCCGACGAAGTAAAAATTTATTGGAAAATGTTTAGAAAACCAGTCTCTAGAAAATATTAGAGTCATGTACAGATTGTTTAAATGCCTTGAGTGCTACCATAAGCGCTATAACTCTGTAATGAACGTCTACAGGAACACACCTGCCCACGACCAAAGCTCTCATTTCGCCGATGCCTTTTGCTAGGCTGCGATATCTCGAGCGCTTTTGGAAGGATTCTTCAAGAAATTTTTTATCTTTGACGACTGCGCATTCTTGTGATACACTGTCTGCCCCCATAGGTCAGGGTCAATGCACAGAATTTACTCAATTCTATTTGTATTTTGTTCTATGCTAGGAGCACATGCTAAGGCTCCCTATTTATTTGACGCCCAAGCATCTGAGAAACCTATGGATTATGAACAGCTTAAAATAAAGTCTTACAATCATTGGGATTTATATCTACATGAAAATCAGTGCTATCTTGGCAGGGTTTTTGTGCTTCTGAAAGATAAGGATGTCGAAGATTTCTTGGCCATTGAAGGGGAAACTCGAGAGGAGTTTTTTAAGATCGGAGAGGATATTAAGAAAACCCTCAAAATGCTCTTTCAGCCCGACAAAATGAATTACGCAGCCTTGAGCAACACTTCTCCCGTAATCCATGTCCACATCATTCCACGCTACAAGGAATCACGAGCATTTGCAGGCGTCGTCTTCAAGGATGAACGGTGGGGAAAGAACTATGCTCCTTATGACCGCACTTTTGAGCTGGACAAATCTGTCCTCTTCCAGATTCGAGATGCCATTAACCAACGGCTTAATTGATGAAATCTGCTATCCGATCAATCCGCTCTTTTCAAGAAATTGAATTCGACTCTTTGCCGCAAAAATCTCTCATGATCTTTGATGTCGATGAAACTCTTATCACGCCAAGTGATGCGATATTGAAGCCAATCGCAGGAAATTTCAAGGGATGGCAAAAGATACCACCTGAGCAGTTTGAGCATTACATAAGTGTTGTATTCGCAAATACAACTTATGCTCTTGTCGACAAAGCAACTCCCGCCTTTTTAGCAACTCTACATCGACAAGAAATCCCTACCATAGGGCTGACGGCTTGTAGCACGGGATGTATAGGCGTAATTCCTTCTATGGCACTGTGGCGATGCGACCAGTTAAGCAAATTAGGAATCAACTTTAGCTTTTGCTTCAGAGAAGAATATATTTTTTCAGAGCTATTGAATACGACTGCCCATCCTCCTCTTTTCAAAAATGGGATTCTGTTTACTGGGGATCTCCAACA
Organism: Chlamydiales bacterium; assembly: GCA_036736085.1. Classification (GTDB taxonomy): domain Bacteria; phylum Chlamydiota; class Chlamydiia; order Chlamydiales; family SM23-39; genus SZAS-17. Next base: position 4,124 of record DAINNB010000040.1, on the reverse strand, counting down.
TCCAGAGAAAAGTTCAAAAGGATTATTATTGGATGCTTTTCTCACTCGAACCACCTGGAAGCCAGAGCAAATCGTTTTCATCGACGATAATTTAATGCATCTTGAAGCTGTGCAACAGATACTGGATCAAAGAAAAATTCCTTTTCGAGGGTATCGAATGGATAATCTCAGCCCCGTATTTAATGAGAAAATAGCTGATTTTCAGATTGAAACTCTCCTAAATACAAGCAAGTGGATTCCAGACAGAGAAGTTAAAATATTGGATCAATGAAATTGATTTATTTTTACCCGATTTTACTCACAACCTGTGGCATTCTAATCCACGCCTTTGGCCTACTGGATATTGAATACAACACGGCTCCAGCCTGGGGTCATTTGCTGATGTTGATCATTGATAGTGCTATAGTGATTGGACTCTTTCTCAAGGTCTCATGGGGATATTGGTTGGCAGTCGCATTATTTATCCAACAGACCATCTGCCAGACCTACTGGCTTTCTATGCAAGGTTGGCTTGACACTTCTTTTCAGTTGAACATTCCAGTGCCCCTGTTGTGTCTTGCTGCTCTTGCATGCCTTATTTTTTATAAAAAAGTATTCATAGAGCATCCAGTATGAGATTGATTTTTAGTATTTTAATTGGGCTATTTGCCTACCCCTATCTGCAGGCTGATGAGTATAACATTCCGCCATCGATTCGATTTACAATCGACCGTGAAGGAAGCTCTCCACCTCTTGTTTATTACTTTACTTCACCCGACTACGCAGATAAAACTTACCCCATCCTGGTCCTTTGCGAGGGGTCCACAAGTAAAGGGGATCTAAGAAGCGTGTGTTGGTTTCGAGAGTATTTTTCTGAAAAAATCCGCCCTTTGCAAGTCGGATATTTAACTGTTGAACAATGGGGCATTGATGGGAATCAAATAGATGAGAACGAATTTTGGAGGCATTATACTCGTTCGCAACGACTGGACGATCATCTCCAAGTCATTCACCACTTGAAGGATTACCCGCCAGCTGGTTGGAATGGACAGCTTATTTTCATCGGGGTATCAGAAGGTGGACCACTTGTCACGGATCTGTCAATTCTCTGTTCTAACACATTGGCTACCATCAACTGGGTCGGCGCAGGAGACCAGAGTTGGGCAGATGAATTATGGCAATTTTTTGAGCATTGGAAGGAAAACTCATTTTGGATGCGCTTATACGATGCTGTACCGAGATGGCTTCCCTTTTCTTCGGATTTACCTCCAACACGCCAGGAATATGACACTTTGGTTCAAGAGATCATCGCAAATCCCAATCCTGATTTAAGGTTCGGTGGGATGACGTACTTGTACCACGCAGATGCTTTTCAAAAATCCCCCATCGATTATAGCAAGATTCGAGCACCTTTTTTGGTTGTAGAAGGGACTGAAGACAGCACTATTGACTCCTGCGATCAGTTTGTCCAAAAAGCCCTGGCAGCTGGGGCTCCTATCACCTACTTTCGCATTCAAGGAATGGATCATTGGCTTAGGAAAAGGCCCGACATCATTGATCAATCCTTTAAATGGTTGGAAGAGATCTTACAAACAGGAGAATCTACTCTTTTGATCGGTCAGGAAAACAATGGATAGCAAACCTTACTGTGGCTCTACAAGCTCATTGCAAAATCATCAAATGCGAAAAAAAACACGTCTGAAATGGACGTTGATTTCCATTTTCATCTCCATTTGCGCATTTGTTTTAGTTATATTCTATCCTCAGCTGTATTATTTTAGTAACAAGGTAGAATATAAAAACTTCCAAATTTACTATGACAAAAAAATTCCAGATCAAATTTATTCGACTTTAGATTCCGTAGAAAAACTAATCAAGAAATCAGATTATTATGATCCCAAATTGAAATTTAAAATCTTTCTTCGCAGTGATCCGAGCAAATACAATTTATTGCCATTTCAATTTCCAGATAGAGCTATTGGACAAACCATTCCAGGAATTAAAAATATTTTTGTTTACAAGTATGATTGTGAAACCAATACTTCTTGTAATCGTGCTGGCCATGTACGTTCATTGTCTAGCATTCTCGCGCATGAAATTGTTCATGTACTTGTAGAAAATCGATGGTTCTTTAAAAGTAAAGTATCTTATTTTGATAAAGACAGTCTGTCACCCTTCGGAGCATTGTGGAAGGAAGAGGGTTATGCTGAATATATTGCAGGTGATTTACCAATAGCCCTGGACGAGGGACTGAAAATACTAAATAGCAATGCCTCACCCGTTTACACACCACATTTTGAGTATTTTAAGTATTGGCTAGCCATTCGGCACCTCATTTTGAAAAAACAGATGACTTTTGAAGAAATACTGCATACCAAGCTGCAATTAGACGATGTTTTAGAAGAAGCTAGACAGGCCGAATTGGATCAAAACAAATGACACGCTTGAACCGCATCCTAGATACAAAACACAATCCTTAAAAAAGCATCTTTCACCTCCCAACTGTCGACGAAAAATATTCCTCACAAAGCTCTGTAACTGCATCGCCGAATCCCCACCCCAAATCTCTTGTCTGCCGCTGGATCGTCAGACATCTTGTTTTAAATTGATCGAGAAGCCCATGCTCGTCCATATCTTTCAGTGCCTTATGAAACATGCTCTCCATGCTATTATAAAACCTCTCGTCAATGTCTCCATATTCCAGAGTACATTTAACCCCATATTTAACATACGTTAGCTGAAGATCGATGATCGCTTTTGGGTCTGAGTTGACTTTTTTGAAATCGCTGATTGCTTTTCGTGCGACAGAGTAGTTCAATTCAGGAAAATCCCATTTGGCAGTTTTAGGACAGAACTGCTCTTCGAGTATCTCTTTATATTTCTGGACAACCTTCTCTACATCTGAGGGTTCTATCCGAGGCGTATAAAATTGCCTGACGACATCAAACGTCTTGTAGAGAGTCAATAGCTCATCTCTCAAAAAATCATCGTCCTGAGTGTTTAAATACTCTTTAAATTTTCTCACGCTCATAAAATCCCAGGACTTTTATCCTCTTTCGGTTTTTTGGCCTCAGGAGAAATAGGAAATAACTGCTTAAAAATACCCTCATGCTCTTTCCTGCATAGCAAAGAGCCGAATGGGTACCCAGCAGGGACAGGAACCTCAATTACATCACAAGATTCTAGTTCTGCACCTTCTTGCTTTGATTTTTTCTTGGGCGCCATGAAACCTCTCCAATTGAAGTCGTTGAGTATACGACAAGAAATTAATTCCTCATAGCGCTAATGAAATTGTGGTGCACAGGCGGTGCAACGAGGTGCAACTTTTTTGAGTTTGATCTAGCAAAATCCAATTGCATCCATCAAGCAAGATCTTTATACTCATGCTCATAACGGTTGGATCGTGCTGAATGGGATGGAAATCTCCCTCCCTCATAACCCGTCGGTCTCAGGTTCAAGTCCTGGTTGCCCCACATTTCTTTCCGAGTTTATCGCACTAAAAATGAGCAATTTGCGCAGCATCTGCCAAATTGCCTAAAAGTGCGATTCCTCTCCGTGGACCATTTGTGGACCACTCGCCTACAACAATTGGCGATAGCCCAGCAGCTAACCTTTGAAAACTAAAACCAAAGGTAAGCTCTTGAAAGGCATTGACAAACGCACTCACAAAGACGGGAGGGTCTCCTACCGCGCCCGTGTTCGCATTAAAGGTCATCCAGTCCTCATCCAATCTTTTGCCTCCAAAACCCTCGCCATGAAATGGAAACGCGACACTGAATCAGCCATCGAACGAGGCGCTTTTACTTATGAGAAGCCAGGGAGCAAACACACTCTCTCCCAGCTGATCGATCGCTATATCGAAAAAGTTTTGCCCACCAAACCAAAGAATTCTCGCAACGTTCGACAGCATCTTCTCTGGTGGAAGCAAGAGCTTGGAAGCTATCTCCTCTCAGATATCAAGCCCAATCTAATCTCACAAAAGCGAGACGATCTTCTTTCAAGTCTTACTTGTAAAAACAAACCTCGATCCCCTACGACTGTCGTTCGCTATCTAGCAAGCTTGTCTCATGTCTTTTCTATCGCTGTGAGAGATTGGGAATGGCTGCAAGAAAATCCTATCCTGAAGATCTCTAAACCGAAAATTT